>CAZPNL010000057.1:0-524 GCA_964588145.1 uncultured Gammaproteobacteria bacterium | reverse complement strand
ATAAACAAATTTAATCGTACGAATGGTCAACAGCTGACTGCGCTCGACTATATCTATCTTGCTGAAAAGAAAGCTGGTAAAGATCCTGTAGAGTTAGCGTTTGAAACGGTGGACACATTAGTGGATTATTTGACGAATATCATTGTACGGTTGCATATGGATAAACTGCCCAACTTTAAATCCGAAGAATTTCGGTCTGCATTTGGTATTTCATCAGATGCTTTCAATTTTATTGCTGCTCAAAATGGGTGGGATATGCGAGCAAAGCAAATACTAGATATCGCATTAGAACGTGCAATGGCCAGAAAAAGTAGATTCAATTAAGTTGCAGTATATTAAAAATCAAGCAAATGGGGATTACCTATTAATATATGGCATGGTTATACAAATGGAAAAATGATGAAGGAAGCTGAGAAGATTGTTGGTGATTATAAATATGCATTAAGAATGAATTCTGGTAAAATACGCATATGAATCAACAATTTATCCAGCTTATAGCAGACTATGGTACCGGGGATGGAGCG
>CAZPNL010000056.1:0-8255 GCA_964588145.1 uncultured Gammaproteobacteria bacterium | reverse complement strand
TATCGATGAGATAGAGTTGTTAGCCCAGGAGCGAGCTAAAAAACTTTTTGGTGTGCCGTATGTCAATGTCCAGCCTTACTCTGGTTCTCCCGCAAATTTTGCAGTCACTATGGCCGTTTGTAAACCTGGGGATACATTTATGGGGCTCAATCTTTCAGATGGAGGTCACATCACTCATGGCCTGAATATTTCTGCTGGAGGCACATTTTTTCATGCTGTGCCATATCATGTGAAACCAGATGGCCGTGTAGATTTTGAGGAAGTTGAAAAGCTTGCAAAAGAACACAAGCCCACGATGATCTGGTGTGGGGCAACCGCCTACACATTTCAAATAGAATATGAAAAATTTGCCGAGATTGCCCAGAGTGTGGGAGCGGTACTGGTAGCAGATATCGCGCATGTATCAGGACTGATCGTCAGTGGTGTGCATGCAAACCCGGTTCCATTTGTAGATATCATTACAACTACGACACACAAAACGCTTCGTGGGCCCAGGGGGGCCATGATCATGGTGACAGAAAAGGGATTGGCTCGTGATAGTGAGCTTCCGGCAAAAATTGATAAGGCTGTGTTTCCAGGACTTCAGGGTGGACCACATGACCATCAAACTGCTGCAATTGCAGTAGCTCTCAAGTTGGCAGCAGAACCTGCATTTAAAGAGTATGGTGCACAGATAGTGAAAAATGCCAAAGCATTGGCTGAGGGATTAAAGGCTGAAGGATTTACTTTGGTGGGGGGTGGCACGGAAAACCATCTGATCCTGATAGATCTGGTCAAGACGCTTGGTGCAGGATCAGGAGTATTTTTTTCAGAAGCACTCGGGGTGGCAGGGGTTACAGTCAATAAAAATACCATACCAGGTGAGCCATGTTCGCCATTCTATCCATCTGGTGTACGCATAGGGACTCCAGCTTTGACGACACGGGGTATGAAAGAGATCGAGATGAAACAGATTGCCAAGTGGTATGGACAGGTTGTGGGGGAAGTAAAAGAATTTGTATTACCCATAAACAAAGACGAGCGTGTGGTTTATGTAAAGGAAGCCAAAGGAAAGATCCA
The DNA here is from genome assembly GCA_964588145.1 of uncultured Gammaproteobacteria bacterium. GTDB lineage: Bacteria > Patescibacteriota > Microgenomatia > UBA10105 > UBA927 > CAZPNL01. The sequence continues at coordinate 7,196 of CAZPNL010000056.1, read as the reverse complement.
TGCAAATGCTAAACTAAAATATATAGCTTCACAGGTAAAGTTATTCTGTCAAAATTTTCCATTGCTATAACACCTCTATGATTTTTTTCAAGAAAGCATATATTTGGGTATATGTACGGCGGTATGTGTTTTTACTTTTGATACTATCAATAGCCTATTGCATGAGTACATTTCGCTATAGTGTAAAAACGTATCAAATTCCAGTGTGGGATGAACAGCACTATGTGAAGATGGCAGCCGAATTTTATAGATTATTGTTGCATCCAACTTGGGATACTCCTGCTAAGCTTCTTGAGGTCATGCCGATACGACAGCCACTTTATCCCTTGCTTATAGTGCCTCTATTATTTGTATTTGGATTGTCGAATATATATACCCTTGCAATTGTTGTGAATGCATTATTGGCTGTATTTAGTAGTTGGGCAATATATTTGATTGGTAAGCATTTCATGAATGCGTTATCAGGGTTGATAGCAGCTTCGCTTTTTTTGAGCTACGGGTGGGTGCTTATGCATGTTCACACTGCATATACTGAGATTTCTGTTACAGCATTTATCATCTGGGCTATATATTTCCTCATTCGATCAGAGCATTTGACTAGGAAAAAATACTCTGTATTATTTGGAATTTTTGTTGGTCTATCTTTGATCACTCGATGGATATCTATTGTTTTTTTGATAGGACCTGTAGGGTATGAACTATGGCAAATTTTGAAAGTATCTCATAAAAACTTGAAGTCTAAGGCAAATATACTGGTACCATTTCTTTTGGCCATAGGCATAGCGGTTATACCGTATGTTCACAATTTTTATTGGATTTTTCAAGTATATTTTACCAATCATGCAGTAGGTGGGGAGATGTGGAAAATCATTCCAGATGAAGTGCGAAATCCTTTTTCATTGTATTCATTTACGTTTTATATACTATCAATAGAAAAATTGTCCATTCCACTGTTTTATATGTTTATTTTTGGTGTTGTGTTGAGTGTTTTTTCTAAGAAAAATGGGACATATTTGTTGCTTCCCATATGTATATCATGGATATTTTTTTCATTTTTTTCTATCGTAAAATCTGATAGATTTATAATTCCGATATATCCATATATAGCACTAATATCAGTGTATCCATTGTATAGATGTGTGCATGTGCGATTGAAAAGTATATATATACTTACATTGATAATTTATAGTGTAGGCATGGTTATGGGGAGTGCGTGGGGAAAGGGTCCAATGGGGAGCGATCTAAAAACGATGCGTATAGGAGGGTTTGAATTGCATACGACTTCGGTTATGAGGCGACCATATATTTATAAACGAAGTGGTAAGGAGATCATTAACTATATCGCCTCAGATGCTTCTGTTTCAGGGATAGAGCGCCCACAGGTTGTGTCACTTTTTTCCTATTATCCATTGGATGAACAATTGATGGTGTATAATGATTTTTTTCAAATTCAACCTATGATGATGACAAATTTTGTGGGTACAGTATTAGTAGATGTAGAGAAACAGGTGGATTTTTTAGTTGATACGTATATTGTAAATGCTAACTATTTATTGATAAAGGATGCACATGCTATAGAGCCATATTTTGAGAAATCAAATTATGAGACATTGAGTGCATTTGTAGATGCAGCATCAGAAATGTATAATCTGGATACTATGTTTTATGAGGTGTCAAGATTTTGGGTGACACAGGATAGTACGACAATTGTTGTGAAAAAAAGACGAAATGAGATAAAACAACGTGATTTAGAAGATTTTAAATATTTATTAAGGCAAAAAATGATACAGCAAAAATTGTCAAAAAATTAACTATGTTTTGCACCAAATTCCCCCTGCTGTAAACAGAAAGATTAATTCAATCAACTCGATATGAGAAGTTTAGAGTTAAGTGATGGGAATTTGTTTAATCAAGGGGTTCAAGATTTGGGTCCGGATGACTATGTTCGATTTCCTGGCTCAAAACGCTTTCGATTTTTTCGAACAGGAACCAATGTTGAATTGAGTCCAATCAAATACATGTATCCTGAAGATGCTTTGGAAGTTGACGAAAGATATACAGATAATTCCTTTGAGGATTGTGGGGAATTGCTCATTTGGCGAGATGGGTATAACCAAGATGATCCTTTAATATTTCTATGGCTTGGTGGTCCGTCATCGAACATTCGTACTGAAATTCAACAGCGAATGGGGCGCGATTTAACTATAAAAATTTTAAAAGATTTAGAATTGGATTTTTTTGGCAAAAAAGGAATTATTATGCATTTTGTTGTATTGCCACAGAATGAACAAATAAGTAATGTTCCCATGCATGTAACAGATTATTACTGATATGAGTAAGGAAACAGGAAGATTTACATTATTTAATCATACGTTACACAAAACTGAAACTATCTTGAATGGAGTACTATTTGAATTACCTTTAGAAGCTACGGTATTTGTTCGAAGTGATTTTACAGTGAGCATAGATCCACCTGCTCGAGCATGGATATATAGGGATGGATTAGGTGTAAGTGTACAAGTTTTAGATCAATTTCCAATTATAGTGGAAGAGACTGGACCTAAATTGGGTCAAACGTACAAATTTAAAAAAGTAGAGTACCCACTGTCTCTTGAATGGGTAATATCGATGATGGATATTATGGATCAATGGAAATTATCACAACCTATCGTACGGGATGATATTGTCGGTAAGGCTCATTTCTGATATACTATCTCTATACCAAGCACATGGTTTTTCTTCTTTTCACAAAATATGTGAATAATCATGAGCTATACACAAAGAAGATACAGGAGCTATTTGTTTCAGGGAAATAACCTAGACGCCAGTCCTCGTGTATCGGCGTCTTTTTTGTTTTTTGAGGCTAAATAGAGATACAATTATGAGAGATGTCACACTACAAGAGTTACTTGAGGCAGGTTGTCATTTTGGGCACAAAGCCGAACGTTGGCACCCCAAGGCCCATGGGTATATTTATACTGAAAAGGATGGGGTCCACATCATCGATCTTGCCAAAACTCGCGAAGGACTCATGAATGCAGCTGAGGCGGCATACAATATCGGTAAAACCGGTCGTACGCTGCTATTTGTCGCAACCAAGCGTCAGGCTACGGATGTGGTGACTGCGGAGGCTCGTGAGGCTGGAGCCCCGTATCTAACCGAGCGCTGGATCGGTGGATTTCTCACAAACTGGGACAGTATCAAGAAAAATATTGACCGCATCAATAGGATGACGGATGAGCAAGCCCGAGGGCTCTGGAAAAAGTTTCCAAAGCACGAACAGTTTAGATTAGCTCGCATACTGAAGCGACTCAATGTGTTTTACGGAGGAGTTCTTGAACTTAAAAACCTTCCTGATGCAGTATTCATCGTTGATATACGTAAAGAAGACTCAGCAGTACGTGAAGCCAAACGTCGTAATTTGCCAGTGTTGGCAGTAGTGGATACCAACACCAATCCCGATGATATCGACTATCAGATCCCAGCAAATGATGATGCTGTGGGATCTATCGCACTTTTGACAAAGACTATTGCCCAAGCCTACAAAGAGGGCCGCGAAGAGATGATCAAAGAGCAGGGCATAGCTGAAGCTGCTAGTAAAGCTGCAGCAGAAAAAGCAGCGCTCAAAGCAAAAGAGGAAACTGCAAAAGAAGTGCCTGTCGTAAAGGTAGAAACGGAGACTCTCAAGCCAGGTGAAAAAGCCAAACCCGAGTCTGTCGTACACATGACTCCAAAGGCTGAAAAGGCCAAAGCGCCTGTAGAAACTAAAGCAAAGGCAAAGAAATAACGAGGTAGTATTTGTTATATTGTTTTATTGTTCCATTGTTGTGAGAGCAATGTGGGATTTAGTACAATGATGATGTATTGGTTATATTAGAAAGGGAAATTTATGAATATTTCTATCGATATGCTCAAAAAACTTCGCGAAGAAACCAGTGGTGGGGTGGCTGATTGCCGCAAGGCACTGGAGGACGCCAAAGGGGATTATGAAAAGGCCAAGAAACTCTTGCAAGAACGCGGTATAGAGAAAGCTGCTAAAAAAGAAGGCAATGAGACTGGTGAGGGACGGATATATTCGTATGTGCATTCAAATGGTAAGGTGGGAGCTCTTGTGACACTCCGTTGTCAGACTGACTTTGTGGCACGCACCGATGACTTTGCACAACTTGGGCATGAGATCGCGATGCAAATCGCTGCTATGGCACCCAAAGATGTTACTACACTTTTAGAGAGTGCATACATCCGTGATGCTAAACTCACAATCCAAGCCCTCATCAAGCAAACGATTGCAAAGGTGGGAGAAAACATCACTGTATCAGAGTTTTCACGAGTGGCTGCTTAATCTCTTTTAAGGATCCTTACTTTAACTAGCAATTCCTCGTCGCTTGCGGCGTCATCCCCGACCAGCCTTGCCGGCAGGCAGGAAAGCGGAAATGACAGATGCCTTGAAGCTTGCCGAGATGGGTTTCATTACACTCGGGCATTGACTCTCTCTATACTTATTTCGTACTATACTAGCTATGGATACAGTTCTTTCGACAGCTCGTGAGCGGATGCAAAAAAGTATTGAGGTAGTCAAGCAAGATTTATCTTCGGTGCGTACCGGTAGAGCTACATCTGCACTGGTTGAGCATATCGTGGTAGCAGCCTATGGTGGCTCTACACGGATGAAGCTTGTGGAGATGGCTACCATCACAGCTTCAGATAGTCGCACTCTTGTCATCTCTCCATATGATCCATCTACTACAGAAGAAATAGAGAAAGCTATTAAAGAAGCAAATATTGGCATCAATCCTGCACGTGATGGAGATATTTTACGCTTAACCACCCCAGATCTTTCAGAAGAGCGTCGTAAAGAGTATCTCAAACTAGCAAAGACCAAAGTCGAGCATGGTCGTGTCATCATCCGTCAAATTCGCGCAGATGCGATGAAGGAGATTAAAAAGCTTGAAGAGGAAAAAGTGATCACTGAGGACATGTTAAAGTCTGGTGAAAAACATGTGCAGGAGCTTACAGATAAAATGATTCGAGAAATTGATGATGTTGGAGCACGGAAAGAGCAAGAGCTCATGACGATTTAGTTGAAAAGTTCAAATGTCAAAGCTCAAATGACAAAACACTTTTTAATTTTTTTGTTAGTCATTTCAAATTTTAACAACAATATAATTAAGTACATTTGGATTTAAAAGGAGAATATTGTTTTAAATTTTGGATTTTAATTTGTATTTGGTTTTTGTCTGGTTTTTTAGATTTGTGATTTTGATTAATTTTGCTATTTGTGCATTTGACTTATTTTTGTTTTGAGCGTGTTTTGCCTGTCGGCCATAGCCCCGCGTTGCGGGGTAGCCTTGGCGACGGCCGGATATTTGGATTTTGACATTTGGATTTAATTTATGTTTGTCTCTGCCTTAACACTATTTAGTGGATTTAATCTTTCTACCTTTAATTTTGGTGAACTTGCGTTGACAGTTCTCGTGTTTGCATTTGTCCTTTCTTCTCTCGTTTTTATTCATGAGCTCGGTCACTATATGATGGCACGCTTTATAGGGGTCCATGTAGAGGAGTTTGGTTTTGGTTTGCCACCGCGAATATTTGGCATCAACTGGGGAAAGACGTTATACTCGATCAACTGGCTTCCTATAGGAGGCTTTGTCAAGCTTGCTGGTGAGGATGTTGAAGATAAGCCAAGTGTAAAAATTACAGCACAAAATCGTAAGACGTTTTTTTGGGCCAGATCTAAAAAAGAAAGGGCTGCGATACTTTTGGCTGGTGTGACGATGAATTTTTTACTGGCTTTATTTTTAAATGGTGTACTTCTCGTGCATGGAGTAGAAGAACCTACCGATACTGTACGTGTCAACACAGTTGTGGCAAATAGCCCTGCGGCATTGGCAGGAATAGAAGTAGGGGACGTGGTAAAAAGTGTGAAAAAAGTTACACGTACAACCCCTCCTGAAAGTGTTACAAGTGAGCCTACAGTCGAGTTTGACAAAGAGATCAAGTCATCAAAGGATCTGATAGATACTGCCGGTGCCAACAAGGGGAGTGAACTCCTTCTGACCCTTGTGCATGGAAGTCAAACGCGTACGGTAGCAGTCACTCCTCGCGTCAATCCACCTCCCGGTGAGGGATATCTGGGTCTTGGGATTACCAACGTCGAGATTCATAAATATTCTGTAGCTGAGGCTCCCCTCAAGTCTCTAGAGGTAACTGCCAGTCAGGCGTATATGATGATAAGTTCTGTCGGGGAACCATTTTTGCGACTCATAACCTTTCAAAACGTCTGTGGTCAGATGGCAGGGCCTATAGGCATAGCACGAGTGACAGGTCAAGCTATAAAATACGGTTTCTGGACAGTATTGAGCCTTATGAGTATGCTTTCGCTCAATCTGGCAGTCCTCAATGTGCTCCCCATACCAGCGCTTGATGGTGGGAGATTGCTATTTGTAGTGCTTGAAAAATTTATCGGTAAAAAGGTAAATCCAGAGTGGGAGCGCAAGATCCATGCAGTAGGAATGTTTGTGCTCATGGGGCTGATACTTCTCATAACGATAAATGACATCATTTGTCCTGCAGTAGGCTAACTTGGCTTCTATTTATATTCTCCTGATAAGTCTATCTAAAGTTTATCTTGACTTTAATATAGACTTATAGTATAATTATAGGATAAAGAAAGGTGCAAACAATATATGAAATCAAATATTGCTAAAGGTATAGTCTTTGTTTTGGCAGTTGTGTTGCCTGTTCTGACTGCAGTTGTCGTGCATGGTGGTAACACGGTGTTTGCAAAAGAGCCTGCAACGCCTCCATCTACCTCTCCAAAATACGAACATCATGAAGAGGAACATGATAAAAATGAGTCTAAAGATAACAAAGACAATAAAGATAAAAAAGAAAAAGATGACAAAAAAGATAAAAAAGAAAAAGAAGACAAAAAACACAATAAAGAGTCAAAAGAAGCTGAGCGTAAAGAAGATAGTCGAAATCAAAAAGAGTCAAAAAGATCTAAATAATATTGTTATCAATAAATTGCACGAGTAATTGTGCTATAGAAAAATATTGAGAATTTTTGAAAGTGCCCCAAGATGCAAATCAAAGGGCACTTTTTGGGTATTATCGCTCCATTTGTTGACAGTCTTCATCTATATACGTACGCTGTATCTAGTGAGAAAAATTTTTGACCGGGTGACCTGGGG
>CAZPNL010000055.1:0-9187 GCA_964588145.1 uncultured Gammaproteobacteria bacterium | reverse complement strand
TATGAATCAACAATTTATCCAGCTTATAGCAGACTATGGTACCGGGGATGGAGCGTTTGGGGAAGTGATGCAAAAGCTTCGCCTGTTGGCTCCTGAGGCTACTGTGTATCCTACGAGTGTACAGAAATTTTCAACGATAGCCACTAGCTTTTGGACTTCACAGTATGCATTGGTCAATCCCGTGCCCGAAATGATGATCTATACTAATACCGCGCCCAGGAAAGACAAAAAGGAAGCGCGCCAAAATGGTGAGGGAGAAAAACTTGTATATGCCAAGCTTAAAAATGGAGCTCGTGTCGTAGGGGTAAATGCTGGGTATTGTTTTTCATTTGTAAAGCCATGTATAGAGGCTCTTCATATAGTTAACGTAGCCAATAAAGGTAGTCAGTTTCGGTCTCGAGACTTTTATCCAGAGGCAGTAGTTGGGATAATGCGAGGAGACCAAGCTTTTGTAGGAGAATCATTTTCTATCGATTCAATTCCTGATGTTCCATCTTATCGAATTGCGCATATTGATGGATATGGCAATATGAAAACGACCGTGCGATCATCTACGGTAAATTTCCAGCCAGGGCAGCCGGTGCTTGTGACACTCAATGGGATGATGCGGACTGCTTACTTTACAGACGGTACATTTTCTGTACATGAGGGAGAGCTCGCGTTTGCGCCAGGATCAAGTGGCGGGGATGACAAGTTTATGGAGCTGTTTCTCCGTGGGTTATCTGCATATGTAGAGTTTGGAAAGCCACTTGTAGAAGCACCGTTTAGTGTGGAGGCTGTGTAGTAGGGGTGTGTCAGGTATCACGTGTCAGATGTCAAGTGTCCCGCCTACACTAAAGTTACGGCGGGCAAGCAGGCCTCAAATGAATTAATTGTCATTGCGAGGAGCAGTTAGTGGTACGCAAAGGCGACGCGGCAATCTAAGATGAGTTTCGGGTTTCCAAAAAATAGTCATGCTGAACAAGGTTTCAGCATCAGTGCGATCTAATTGATCTGATCCTGAAACCCACCTTGCCGGCGAGGCAGGTAATTCAGGATGACGAATATGAGATCTTGTCATGCTAAACAAGGTTTCAGCATCAATGTAATTAAATGTATATTATCCTAGAATAGATTTATGATAACAATTTACGTCTAAATTAATTATTGTGAATTGTGATTTGTGAATTGGACATTTTGAATTAGTTTATGTCAGATCTATACGCTTCATTTTTACCTGATTCCATCATAAAACGCTTATCTTTGCGCGCTCGGGAACTCGGTGCTATCAATCTGGGTCAAGGTATTCCATCGTTTCCAACTCCTGCTCATATCATTGAGGCAGCAAAAGTGGCGCTGGATGATCCTATCATTGGAGTGTACCCAAACTTTTTGGGTGAGGAAAAATTGCGAAGTGTGATCGTTGAGAAGCTTAATAAAGAGCAAAACGTAAATCTTACTGGAAAAAATGACACGCTTGTGACAGTTGGAGCCATGGAGGCGACAGCATCCGTAATCTTGGGACTTGTGGGAAATGGAGATAGGGTGGGGATTATTACTCCCGATTATTGTAATCATATGCCACAGGTGGCACTGGCGCGCGGGGAACTAATGGAAATTCCAATGAAAGTTGTGGACGTGTCTGATTCCCGGAATGTTCCTGGAGTAGCATATTCTCATTCCGAGAATCAAAGCAGAGTAGATTCCGGGAATGTAATGCGTGTAACCGAATCTCATTCCCGGAATCAGTTTAGGTGGGAAATAGATTTGGAAAAAGTAGAGTCTGAGATGAAAAATGGGATGAAACTGTTGATTCTCACAAATCCCAGTAATCCTATGGGAGCCGTAGCTACGCGAGAAACATTAAAGAAATTGATAACTCTGGCACAAAAATATCATGTGTGGCTGCTATCTGACGAGACGTACAACTTTGCGACATTTGAGACGCCATTTACGAGTGCTTTAGAATTTTGGGACACATACGAGCAGATATTGGTCGTGCGATCGTTTTCGAAAGAATACGCCATGACTGGTTGGAGAGTGGGGTATCTGATAGCACGTCCAGAGGCGATGGGAACATTTACAAAAGTGCACGATGCGCTCGTAGGGACTGCTCCAAAAATTTCACAAAGGGCTGCTATAGCAGCTATTACTGGCCCACAAGATTGTGTATCAGAATATCGAAACACATTCCTCAAACGAAGAGATATCGCCTGCAAACTTATAGATGCAGCTAAGGGAAGTGGCCTGTCGTATGCCAAACCACAAGGCGCATACTATTTATTTCTCAAATATTCTAAACCTATTTCTAGCGTAGAAATGTCAGAAAAACTTTTGACAGAAGCCAAAGTTGCGGTTGTACCTGGTTCAGCATTTGGAAGTGGTGGAGAGGGGCATGTGCGAATAAGTTATGCAGTAGATGATCAAATATTGGTTGATGGGATAACTAGATTAACAAAGTATTTTAAAAGATTACACAAATCTACTTAACATTACAATAGACGCAACCGCAGTCATAAACGCAAATATTTCTCCTGCCGATAACCTTTCTTTAAAAAATAAGATTCCCGTGATTACAGAAACTAATATTGTAAGGAGTGCATACATGAGGTTGGCTTCTGCAAGCTTAGCGTTTCGGAGAACGTAATACCATACAAAAGCGGTGAGAGAATACAGCCCCATGCCCCCAAAAAAGAATATGTTAAACATGGATTTTTGGAGTCCAGCTTCCTTGAGTAAATTGTCAGCTCCTATAGCCATACATACCATGACAAGGACTGCACCAATCGTAGTTATGTTCATATTTTTACTATAGCATGAATTATTAATTGAAGCTCCAGTGTCGCTTGGAGTTTTTTGTGCGATGTAGTAGTATCACATCATGACATCCAAAAGGCTTTCAGCTGTGCCAGCATCTCCGATCCGTAAGCTCGTGCCATATGCCACTGTAGCAAAGGCCCAAGGAGTAAAGGTGTATCATCTCAATATCGGTGACCCGGATATAGAAACCCCTGATGAAATGTTGTCAGTGCTGCGAAACTGGACGCGAAAAACCGTAGGGTATGACCAGTCTCAAGGCAATCCTGAATTACTCAAATCACTTGTGTGGTATTACAAAAAGATAGGGTTTGATTTTATACATGAATCAAATATTCAAGTGGCCACAGGTGGATCTGAGGCATTGTCTATGGCAATATTTGCCACGTGTGACCCAGGGGATGAGGTGCTTGTGTTTGAACCGTTTTATGCTAACTACAACGGCTTTGCAGCTTCAACTGGGGTTACGCTTGTGCCAATACGAACGAAAATTGAGGATGGATTTCATTTGCCGAAACGAGTCGATATAGAGGCAAAAATTACACAAAAGACGATAGCTATCCTATTTTGTAATCCCAACAACCCCACAGGTACAGTGTACACAAAGAAGGAAATAGAGTTGCTGGTGGAACTTGCTAAAAAGCACAATCTATTTTTACTTGCTGATGAGGTGTACCGAGAATTTACCTATGATGGAGCCAAGCAGGTGTCACTACTTACGTATATGCAGGAAATTCCTGAGTTGGCCGTAGTCCTTGATAGTCTGTCAAAGCGGTACAGTCTGTGTGGAGGGCGCATAGGCATGGTTGTTTCACGTAATACTGAGCTTATGGCGGGGGTGCTACGGATGGCGCAAGCCAGACTTTCCAGCGGCTTAGTCGATCAGCTTATGGCAGCTGAACTCCCAAAGGTTTCAGATGCATATTTCAGACAAGTAAATAAAGAGTATGAAGCAAGACGAGATGTGTTATTTGAAGGACTTTCCAAAATACCAGGTGTCACAATTCCTAAGCCTGAGGGGGCATTTTATGCGATTGTGGGTTTACCTGTGGATGATGCTGAAAAATTTTGTACTTGGCTTCTCACGGATTTTCGAGACAACAATGAGACGGTTATGCTCGCACCTGCAGCGGGATTTTATGCTTCACCGGGAATAGGTAAAAATGAGGTACGGATAGCCTATGTCATCAATCAGACGTCACTCAAACGGTGTATAGAGATTCTTCGCCTTGCTCTTCAGAATTATCTCCAATGAGTTATTATTCAGAGTGGCGATCACATCAGGAAATTGCACAAAATGTTGATCCACTTGTGCAAGTGAGCGCAAATCTCATGGACAGTGTATTTAGTGAAGCTCTAGATACTGGTGTAGAAACTGCTGCTGGCATTCCCACTGAGCGAGAACATGCACTCGATATGTATTGTTTGGTGCGTGAAATAAGCGGTAATTATGCAAGTTCAGAACTTTTAGCTGCGGCAATCGGTCACGATATAGAACGAGTCGCAGTTTCAGATGCTGGCAGGGGATTTCCAGAAGAGCGTAGAGGGCCAGTATACGAGGCGTACAAAAAACAACATGCTAGAGTTGGAGCTGAAATTGCCACAAATGCTTTTAGACAAATACATAATTTTTCAGGTTCGTCAACTTTCATTTCTGAAGAAAGCATACAAAAAATAGCATTTTTGATAGCGCATCATGATGATACTCGTGAGGAAATTGAGAAATTAAAGTTACAAGAAAATGAATATGCTCAAGAATTAGAAATTCTTGTAGCTGCAGATACGTTATCGTTTATCAACTGTTTTGCGCAAAATTGGCTCAATGGTGTAGAGAAATCAGGCGTAGACGGACTTATGAAAAAATTGGAATTTATGTTGCGCAAAATGCCATACAAGTATTGGCGATTTATATCCCTGATGCGACCAAAAGATGAGAGAGTATGGGTGTATGTTTCAAGAGCTAAGTATCAAGTAGCGTCTGCATTGGGGTATACACTAGATGAATAATATAGAGTAAAAATATTTATTCGTATTTATATGTATAATACTCTTACTTTTTAATGTATGAGAAAAATTTTGAGTTTCCCTGTGTTACTATTTTTATTATCTTTGTTTTTTCGAACCATCTATTTGGATCGAATTCCAATAGGCATAACAAGTGATGAACTTGACTATATGATAAATGCCAAATCTGTGTATCTGACGGGAAAAGATATCGGTGGGACATGGTCTCCATTTTCATTTACTACGCCCCCTTTTGAGATACCCAAAGGAGAGTTGCCATATCTATATCTTGCACCAATCATAGGGCCATTTCCATTTTCACTGTTCATGGCACGATTACCTTCAGCTATTATGGGAAGCTTGATGCCTGTGCTAATGTATTTATTGGCACTTCGATTTTTTGGCAAAAAAGTGGCAATATTTTCTGGACTTGTATTGTGTTTTAATCCATGGGGTGTATGGTTTAGTCGAACAGGATATGACACCCCTATGTCAGTCTTTTGGTATCTATTTGCGTTGGTACTTCTGTTTAGACCTACTAAGGTACATATATTTATTTCAACTATATCCTTGGTTTTTGCATTTTTTTCATATGTGGGTATGAAGCTCTTGCTCTTTCCCTTGGTGCTCCTGATTTTACTGTATCGAGTTCACACACATGTGATATGGAAAAACAAGGGTGGGAGTTTACTGCTTATGCTGATATGTTTTATTTGTATTGGCTATTTTAGTTATAACCTTTTGACACGTAAGGCTGCCAACAGATCTTCTGATTTGCTTTTACCAAATGCTACACAGATAGTAAAAACCGTCAATTTTGAACGGCAATTAAGTATGATAAATCCTTTAGGCGCAGCGCTTACGAATAAATATTCTGTGTATCTCAGGGAAAGTCTCGATAAATATTTTGCCGCCTTTGATATAAGGATTTTATTTATCCATGGCGAACAGACTGCTTTTTATAGTCTGTGGAATCAAGGATTTTTTTATGTTGTTGATATTTTATTTTTATTTCCAGGTATTTATTTCATCATGAGAAAGTCAATGTCAGGAGCATTCCTAGTGTTAGGGAGTATATGTATAGCGCCAATCCCATCCGTCCTCAATGCTGGAGGCGACTCGTTTGCTATACGGAGTTCATTTATGTATCCACTGCTTGGTCTTGTAGTAGGGGCAGGTTTGGTAGCTGTATATGAATATGTTCAACGGTATCAATTTTATAAAGTTGTACTAAGCATTTTAATATTAATTTATAGTGTGTCTTTTGTATCTTTTGGACAAAATTATTTTTTTAGAAACCCTATATACAATTCTGAGACGTTTAATTTCAGTGGAAGACTTGTTTCTAAGTATTTGCAATTAGCAGCTGAGAGTGGATCTGGGGTCGTAGTCGTAGATAAAAGTAAAACTATTATAGAAAATCCTTTATTAAAACAATATATTTTTTATACATATGGACTTGATGCTGCAAATATTCATGATCTTTCTAAAGTAATACAAAATACAGGTGTATCATACGGTGGTTTTAATCAAAGTGGTTGTGAGGAAGTCTCTATGGGTAGCGACGATGCATTTATAATTCCTGCTGGGCAATGTCCTGATATTGTAGCTCGTAAAAAAAGACTTACCCTATCAAGACTTTCAGATGGAGGAAGTATTTATGATATTTATAATGATTCTGTCTGTTCGGGAACTACACATTCACGATATGTTTCACAACTGCACTATGCGGATCTTCAAATCGAAAAAATGGATGCACATGTGTTTTGTCAGAAATTTGTTACAAATCTTGAATAGCATATTGCTAATTTATTTTCATTTTGCCACAATCATCAAATGGACCAATTACTTATACTTTTTGATATAGATGGCACACTTATCCATCATGTGGGGAAGCAAATACAGCCAAAGGACAGGTTTCAGACTGCGATAGAAGAAGTATACAGCGTGACGCTCAACCTAGATGCTCCAAGCATAGATAAATTTATGGGCATCACTGACCGAGATTTTGCGTGGAAACTGCTTGAAGGAAGTGGTGTCAGTCGTGAGGAATTTTTAGAAAAATTTCCACTCTGGGTGGACGTCAATCACAAATATTTGTCTACAGAAGCCCAACAGCAGACAGTATATATTCCAATTGCAGAGGCTAAATTACTAGTAGAAAAGTTGTGGCATCAACAGGTGCATGTTTTGGGGCTCCTGACTGGCAATGCCGCACGTGTGGCTGACTGGAAACTGGATCACACGGGACTGAACGAATATTTTAGTTTTGGACTTTTTGGAGATGAGGCAGATAACCGTATCGAACTAGCCAAGCGAGTATTTATCAAAGCCCGCGATACCATAGGGAAAGACTTTGTGGGGAAGCAAATCGTTGTCATAGGTGACACCATACGAGATATAGACTGCGGAGAGGCCATAGAAGCGTTCACTATAGGAGTAACCACTGGGGGACACAACAATCGTCAGGATCTCGTGGATAGGGGTGCTGACATGGTGGTGGATAATCTGGTAGAGGAGCCGGTGTTGAAGTTATTTGGATTAGAATAGAAGTGTCAGGTGTCCCGCCTACACTAAAGTTACGGCGGGCAAGCAGGTGTCAGGTGTTACATGGCCGAACCGAGTATCGAGTTTTTGGGTCAAGGAGGGAAATGTTAAACTGTTAAATTGCTAAATTGTTCAAGTACAATACAATTTAATGTATTTTAGAACTTTATAACTTGTTACTTTATAACTAGCCTGTTACTCGCGAGGAACAACACGGATTTGCAAAGGTGACGAAGAAACGTCTGATGTTTCGTGGCAATTTATATAAAATTGAAAATTATTAAAGTAGAAAAATATATGAAAAAGCAAAATGCACAAGAAAAATTAGTTCTTTTTGATATAGATGGGACTCTTGTGGGTGGACACAAAGCTGGACCTGTGGTGTGGCATAATCGCATACGAAATGTTTTTAAACATGTATTTTCAGTAGATGATTTTGAACTTCCAGATCTAACGGTGGTGAACGGTTTGCCGCATGTAGCGCTTCTAAAGCATGTAGCAGGATATAATGCGATTTCTGAAGCAGACCTCTTCAAAAAGTTAGATGATCTCAATCGTGTGTATGCGGATATGTTTGATCAGGAAATGCTAGGCAAAGGTATGGGATATGCCACGATCGAGAGTGCGAAACAGTTCGTAGAGGGGTTGCGCAAACAGCAGCACTTACAACTGGGGGTCATATCGGGAAACGTGCAACGAGTGGGGTGGAAAAAGCTAGAAGTGTCAGGGTATGATGGATATTTTTCATTTGGGGTGTTTGGGGATTATTTTAGTAAACGTGAGGATATGGCAAATAGTATATTTGAGCTTACTCCATTGTATCTAGGTAAAAAATTTGATCCCAAGAATATAGTGCTTGTGGGCGATACAAAGTTTGATATCCGTGCGGCCAAACACATAGGTGCCAAGAGTATCGCAGTCGCTACAGGAGAGACAGATACAATAGATGATTTATTGAAAGAAAATCCTGACTTGGCTGTGGAATCATTACTTGATCCTGCCGTGTGTGCGTTACTTTAAAAGATAGATATGAGTTTATTACCAAAAGCAGTATCACGTCTGATTGAGTCATTTGAAAAACTGCCTGGTATAGGTCCAAAGAGCGCGCAGCGGCTAGTTTTTTATTTGCTTCACAATCCTCAAGGAGAGCTTGAGAAATTTGCACATAACCTCACGGCTCTTAAATCAAGCACAGTCACGTGTGATATCTGTAAAAATGTAGCTGATACCAATCCCTGTGAGATCTGTGATACTCCAGGTCGAAATCAGCGGCTCATCTGTGTGGTCGAGCAGCCCACTGATGTGCTATCGATTGAGCGAACAGGAAAGTTTCGCGGCGTGTATCACGTATTGCATGGACGCATCGATCCTCTTAATAATATTGGACCTGATGAGATATATCTGATGGACCTTATTAAGCGAATTTCAGCATTGGGTACAGATTCGCTAGAAATTATCCTTGCACTCAATCCAAACATGGAGGGAGAGGCCACAGCCCTCTATATTCAAAAGCAAATTGCAAATTTAGGCACAGTGGCTGCAAATGTTCGACTTTCGCGATTGGCACATGGATTACCAGTAGGAGCAGATATAGAGTATGCAGATGAAGTGACTTTGAGTAGAGCTCTGGAGGGGAGAAGGGATTTTTAGACAGATACTGCAAAGCTTCTTGGCCATCCTAGTTGTGATATATCGGTCGCAGGATGTGGTAACGCGCTGTTTAATTCAAAGTGATAATTTTGGCTGTGAGTAACAACATGAAACCGAAATCCTTCAGATCGTACAACTGCATTTGCATGAGGGAGTATTTCAGCTGAATATTCTTGCCAATGGGGTAGAA
>CAZPNL010000054.1:0-9247 GCA_964588145.1 uncultured Gammaproteobacteria bacterium | reverse complement strand
TCCAATAACACTAAACCCTAATCTCTAAACTCTAAACTCTCAACTCTTCCCGCACTCTCCCATTTGACACAGCCTGACAACCTCTTATACACTTACGGATAGATATGGAAAAGATTTATGCAGCAGGAGTTGATCTCAAATCAACATTTCCCTCTGTAACAAAATTCGATACCTATAGCACACTTGTAAACGTTATCGTACGTAATGCATTTGTTTTGGCGGGTATTATCAGCCTCATGCTCTTGATTTTTGGAGGCTTTCGGATTATAGTTGGAGCAGGTGACGGTGACACAAAGAGCGTCGAACAGGGCCAAAAGGCCATGGTGGGGGCAGCTATTGGGCTACTTGTAGTCATTTGTTCTGTCTTGATTGTACAAGTTATAGAATATATAAGCGGTGTAAACCTACTTAATCCAAAGATATAATATGTTTGTTTTTTTATACCAATTATTTGGCACCGGCATCGACAACCCTCTCAACAAATACCCAAAAGTTGAATCAATCGGCTTATTGTTAAACAATGTACTCAGGCTAGTATTTATTGGCGCGGGCATATTTGCACTCTTTAACCTCTTGTCGGCAGGCTTTCTCTATATGAACTCTGGTGGAGACTCCAAGCAGCTTGTAGCGGCATGGAACCGTATCTGGCTTACCCTTTTTGGCCTCATCATAATAGTCAGCTCATTTGCCTTTGCAGGACTGATAGGATGGGTCTTCTTTGGAGATGCAACCTTTATACTAAAACCAGTCATCTACGGAGCACCAAAATGATATCACTATTAAATTTTATAGGGACGACAATCACCCAAAGCTCAACACTTGCACTTGAAACCAAAACACTTGACACCATTGGTGATGGCGAGGGTTTTGGCAATCTCAATAAAATTACAAACGAAACAAGCGCTCTCAGTGGCATCACAAGCATCATCTCTGCCGTAGTTGGCTTTATGACCATAGCAGCAGGTATATGGTTTTTGTTCCAATTTATCATCGGAGGATTTTACTGGATCACAGCTGGTGGCGACAAAAGCAGACTCGAACAATCACGTGACCGCATCACTAATGCCATCGTGGGTCTGTTGGTAGTTGTCTCTTCTTATGCAATACTAGCCATCACAGCAAAATTCACAGGAGTTGATTTTCTCATCTCAGATCCTGGTCACTTTTTACAAATTATCAGTCCCAAATAATACATATGATCGAATTTTTTGGCTTAACTAACCCTGCGCTACCAGACAAGATAGGCAAACTCACAAGCGACACTGCTCCTGCAGCCTTTGGTGGCATAGTATCAGCCATCATTGGATTTATGTACATCATAGGATTTCTGACAGCACTCATATATCTCATTACTGGTGGATTTTACTGGATCACAAGCGCTGGAGACAAAAATAACCTCGAAAGCGCTAGAAACCGCATCACCCAAGCTATCCTAGGCCTCATCGTTATTTTCTCTACATATGCAGTTATGAGCCTGCTGGCAAACTTTGTCGGCTGGACAGATTTTCCCACTATCCCCTTTCCAACTATGGGTGAACCAAGCAAGTCTGCGCCAGCACAACAAAACAATTCAAACTCATACCAGCAGCTACCAGCAAACCAATACATGGAAAAAGAATAGTGAAATCTTTATACTATTCTTATATCAAATCTATTACCATTCCTAAAAGTGTACATCTTGACACACAACTCAGGTTGCATCACAATAAAAAAGGCGTTATAATCATCTTTACTGAGATTTGAAGGAGGAAATATATGGATAAAGTCATGAGCTTATTTGTTAAACCCGTATTTGCAGATGATGGTCTAAATTTAAAAATAGGCCAACCCCAATCAAATGGGCAAAATCTAGTAAATATTACAAACCTCGGAACACTCATATCGGCAATTGTTGGCGTACTGCTTATCATTTCAGCCTTGCTCGCATTTTTCTACCTCATCTTGGGTGGTATTTCATGGATTACCTCTGGCGGTGATAAGGCAGGCATGGAAGCTGCTCGCAACAAAATCACTCATGCTATCGTAGGACTCGTCATTGTGGGTGCCGCATGGTCTATCATGATGCTCCTGCAAAACTTCCTAGGCATAAACGTCATAGGTGGTTCTGGTATCAATTTCCCACGACCATACTAATTCTCGTTTATCTAACTTTGACTTTCAAAACTCCGTCGCAAGACGGAGTTTTTGGTGGTATATACAATCCGCTCGCGCCTTTAGCGCTATCCACAACACATCATAGAAACCAGATGTAAAAAAATTCACCGGATAAAAATCACCAAACAAACACACCGCTACACTTCGAAGCCACTAAACATCTAATCGTCTAAACTACTAATCTTCTAAGCCTCTAAGCCTCTAAACTTCTCTTGCCCATTGCAGCACTTTACAACAAGCCAAACACAGTGGGATAATACTCATATGAATCACGATGGATGTTTAGGGGGAGGACTGGGTGACATAGCCAAAGATGTCGTCACCATCCAATGCCTAGAACCACTATTTGCAAGTCTTGTTAACACCGTAATTGCGCTCTCTGGTGTGGCAGTATTTATTATGATCGTCTACTCTGGCTTTAATTTCCTTTTCTCAGGTGGTGACCCAAAAAAACTAGAACAAGCCCGTCAAGGACTCACATTCTCCGTGATTGGACTGATAATCATTGCCAGTGCCTACCTCATCATACGCACCATTGCTGAATTTACAGGAGCACGTGACATACTAATCTTTAAAATTTTCCATCAATAGTGCATTACGCAAAGCTAGGCACAATTTATTTAAATCAAAAATCAATCATAATTTGCTTGACGTGACGGGATGTTTTGCGAGATAATACTAATTATCTACATGAAAAAGGCACTATTATTACTATTTCTCACATCGCTCTGTCTTGCACTACCGCGTTTTGTGTTCGCGCAGTCAGATGGAGTGTTAGGTAATTTCCCCCAAGCAGTAGAGGAAATCACACCAGAAAGTGCCGGTGGTAATGGTGGTGTAGCGGGAGAAACATACGTAGGACTTTTTGTACCAGAATCCCAACAGGCAGGATTAATACTTCAAATAGCAGGATGCATGGAGGGTGTTTGCACAGACAAGATGATGTCAAATCCACAAACCCTAAAATATTGGAATCAAAAAAGCATAGCAAGCCACACCAACAATTTATTTTACGCAGTCTATACCACTAAGCCTGCATCTACCGCCATGGGCATCCAAGACCTGGCTCAATCTGTAGGGCTGACCCCTCATACTGCATATGCACAAGCGCCTGGCATCGGCTATGCAGGACTCGCGCCCATTCTCCCCATTTGGCGTGCGTTTCGCAACCTCGCATATTACCTCCTGGCAGTAGTAATGGTTGTCATAGGATTTATGGTCATGTTTCGTAAAAAGATTGATCCCAAGACAGTTGTGACTGTCCAAAATGCTATACCAGGCATCATCATCTCCCTACTCCTCATAACATTTTCTTATGCCATAGTGGGTTTCATGATCGATCTTATGTACCTAAGCTCATCTTTAATAATCTCCATGCTAGTACCAATCGGAAAAGAAGTATCAGGATCTTCCATCTTTGAACCTGGCAAATATTCTGATCTACTCTCTGGAGATATAGGAACAATTTTTACAAATGCATTTGGGATAGGGGGAAACTCAGTTGATGATGTTTACAACGCACTATTTGGCGGAAATGTAGCAAATGGAACTGTCGTGAGCATTCTCACTGGCATAGGAATTGGCACTTTTGGACTATGGGCAGGAGGAGTAAAGGGCGCTATGGCCGGATTTGCAACTGGAGCGCTTTTACCCATACTGATAATACTCCTTATTGCACTAATAGTTTTTTTCCGTATCTTATTTATGCTTATAGGCACATATATAAATATCATAGTCTCACTCCTCACCGCACCTCTCCAGCTTCTCATGGGAGCACTGCCTGGAAACACAGCATATAGCAGCTGGTTTTCAAACCTCATCTCCAATCTCATCGTATTTCCAACAACAATAGCTCTTTTGCTAGTTTCATCAATTCTTGCAACAGCAGGACAAAAAGGAACGCTTTGGGTACCACCTCTTACCGCCGGTTCGGGCATGGGACTCCAGGGACTTGTTGCTTTAGGCTTACTCGCAAGTATTCCAAACATAGTCGAAGCACTCAAAGAACAATTCAAGGCTAAGGCACCTATAAATGCTTCTGTAACATCCATATTGAGCCCAGCAGCTGGAGCAGTAGGAACAGTTGGTCAATTTGCATACCAGGCCATGTTTATCAAATCAGCCCTCCACTCACCCAAGGATACCGGTGTACCAGCTTTTGGCAGGGCACAAACATCACTTTCGGATGATAAAATGAGCGGACTCACAGGTCCACTTATGGGTGGCGGTGGTGGTGGAGGTGGTGGTGGACATTAAAACTTGGCTGCATTCACCAGCAACAACAAATCCTCAACATCCACATCAAATAATTCCACACAACTATTCAAATGCATATCTAGCGCCCCCCCATACAAAATCATAAATACCAAAGTAGCACCGCAACCCCCGCTAAGCAATTTTCATTCCGCGCCTGCCTGCCGACAAGGCACGAAAGCAGGAATCCAATCTGGATGCCTGATCAGGCCCGCCTTGTCCATTTCGCCAAAAACCTCAGCATAGTGAGTGATCGAGGAAAACCAAGAATGACGCCGCAAGTGGCGAAAAAATTGCTAGCTAAAGCAAGCATCCTAAAAAAGGATTAGCATTTAGAATAATTCACAAGAAGCACGACGAGGTCATGTAAACATCAAGATACTAATGATGTTGCCCCTTTTTCTTTTCTTCCTCTATAGACGAGGTAAGTGCTAACACTAACATAGCAGATGGGACTACCCACCAATATGTACGTGCTTGACCCATGAGTCGGTCTCCGGGGTGTGTTTTGTATCTATCACGCAGATCGTGGTAATACCCCTTGTGGGCTTTTTCCTGAAACCACAAACGGTCCTCTGCCATAGCTATGAGACTTTCTATGCGATTTTCATCCCACTTATTCCCATCACGGCCTATTAGTCCAGAGTGATACGACACAGCCTCAGCTAGACTAGTAGGCCAACGTTCAAATGGAACACCAAATAAGCCATTTTCTTCCAAAAACTTATGCCACCGCGGATGCCCGTGACCATCTTTTCCTAATATAAAATTTGGAAGAGGCCAGTATTCTGGCTCTACTTGTTTCATTCCTTTAAGCATTCTTGTAGCCCCCGGTATCCATCCAATTATGTTTCGTCTTGCCTTGTTCTCGTTCATGTCTATCATAAACTCGAGCAAATTTTTGCGAGTATTTTCAGCATCTTCAGTCCCCGCATACCCTATGATCGTCTTTGTCATCTCCTCAATCTTCATCATGGATTCAGCTTCTTTACCTTTGTCAGGAAACAAAAAGTCTGTATATTTGTCAAACATAAACTCAAAAAACTGACCCTCAAATTTTGCTTGATTTCTAAAGTCATTTATACG
The DNA here is from genome assembly GCA_964588145.1 of uncultured Gammaproteobacteria bacterium. GTDB lineage: Bacteria > Patescibacteriota > Microgenomatia > UBA10105 > UBA927 > CAZPNL01. Next base: position 3,754 of record CAZPNL010000054.1, on the reverse strand, counting down.
CCTCTCAGTATCCATCATACCCAGGCGCAAATAGTCTGCCTGACGGATATTGTAGTCACCCTCAGCTAACACGTAAAACTGTTTAAAGTTGTATTTGAGCAAATGATCACGGCGTAATAGTCCCGTAGCATCCACCTTTTCTCCCATAAAATCTTTAACAGCGCGAATTGCAGCTAAATAACGCTTTCCATCTGCCTCAGTAAGGCCATATGTATATACCACGGGCATAACAATCTCATTGAAATCTTTCTCATTTAACAAGCTAACATTTGAAGAGGCCAACCTTGGATCTGACCACATTTGTTTTTGTGCCACACCCAGCACCGACTGAAACTTGTACCAATCTTCACTGCCGCTTCTCACGTCTATACCAGCCCCAGTAAGCCTCGCATCCAACTCTTTTCCATACAGCTGGATAAATGCGAGAGGTTGACGCGCGAGCATCTTGTCAAAAATCTTTTCTCGTCGTGCTTTATTGAGGGGATTATGCTCTACATCCTTGCTGCTGGTAGCAAGCTGCAAACTAAGCGCTGTATTATCTATGATTCCATCACTTCCCTCCCCTAGCGCACCCTGCTCCTTGAGTCTCGCAAAATGATCCTTTATAGGCTCAAGCTTAGCACGCTCTTCTCGCCATGTGGTAGATAGACTCTGGAGGCCAGTTGAAAAAGTATCTGGACGCATGAGCTCTGTCCACTGTATCCCATATACTTCCTCAAGATATTGCATATACACTGGCCAAATAGGCTCACCCTTGACCCTTGCATCGCGCACCAGCTTTTTATACTCCTTTGGCACTTTAGGATCACTTTCCAAATTTATCCCAATCCTATTGCACTCTTTCACATAATACAGGTCTGCAATGAGATCACTTCCAACCTTGCCACCCATACCAAATCTGTCGCGAAACATATAAGGATTGATGACACGCATGTAGGCTTCAGCAAAACCCCCAGTCATAAAGTCGCGTCCCTTTGCATCTTTTGTCTTTGGCGCAATAGCCATACGCGATGCAATCTGCATAGCTGACCCTGTACCTATAGCAATCTTGCGAGCTGCCATCACAGCCTCACGAATCTTCCACTCATTTGCTTTCATGTAATCGGCCAGCTTTTTCTGCTGTGTTGGATCCAACTTGGCTGGATCCCAGCCATTGTCTTTCACGTAGTTCATCTGCATAAACCTCTTGAGCCTACTTCTGGCAACTATATCCACTGGAGCATACTGACTAATGGCATCAAACTCAGCATAATCATGTATCTTTGGCGCATCAAATGTATTGATATCAAACTCTGCCCATTTAGCCTGGTAGTCCCTGGTTGCTATTTTTTGTATATCAATAAACTTTTGTCTCGCAGGGTCTCCTTGAGGAAGTTTATCTAACTGAAAACTCGCATCTCGATATTTGCGCACAAGTGCAATCATCTCCCCGTACGACTTTTGGTTAAACATCATGTGTCTATCTCGAAGCACTACTCCTTCAAAGAGCGTGTCGCGCATCTTGGCTATCCTATGCATCTCATCATAAAGCTCACTGCTGAGATTACCCATACCCGTGGTTGATGTAGGCTTATAAGGATTATCTACAACAACCCCATGATCTTTTGCATTTTTATTGGCATGACCATGATCTTCGTGACCATGGCCATCGGGTGTATAATTATTGTAAGCAGCTTCAAGCTCTTTCCATAATTTTTCCCTGGTAATTTTTCCACCCTTAAATTTTTTGACGATATCTGGCTGTTCTTTATCTAATCTTGCACGTAACTCTGGTGGTATCTCGCTAGTGTAGAGCGCAGACACCTCGTTATACCGCATCTGCTGATTTTTCATGACATCCCCTATTGCATTGAGGATGTCTGTATGTGCGTACTCCACAAGCTCCGTAGAAAGCAAAAACTCCAAGTCTGCTGGGGATATAAATGCCAGCGCCCCGGTCTTTTTTTCTATATCTCCGGGGTTTGTGATTCCTTTTATGATACTGTCTGCTTTTTCATGCGCTTTCCAGAGGTTATGCATTTCTCGCGCCTTAAACTGCTGCTCGTCTCCATACAAGGTCTCCATGGATGCAAAAAAGTCATTGAGCGTCGTCTCATCATCAAACCCTGGCCTCCCCTGCTGGTTACCCAGGTCATAGATATCTTGACGCATTTTTGCTAAAAACTTGGAAAGTCCTGTCGCTGGATCCTTATCTAGACACTCTTGCAAAAACTCGATATCCTGCTCACGGAGTCTGGCAACTGGAATCAAATCCCCAACCTCAAGTTTTGTATTGTGGAAGTGTTCGTCCATCTCTTTGGTATACCGTATGGCTCGTTTACCAACCTGACCCTCAGAGTAATCCGCGCTCTCCTGGATGCGAAGCATACGTTGTTGTCGCTCTTCTACCTCTTGTGCAGACCTCATCAGGTTGTCAATACGATTTACGGCCTCATGCACATCGTGCTCATTTGCGTCAGAAGCCATCTCGATAATCTCTTGTTTTTCTCGCTTAATCTGGTCTACATCCTTAACATAAGATGAATCAAATTTAAGTCTTTTTTGAATCTTTTCAAGCCTGGCTTTGATAGCTTCGTCTTTTATCTTGTTGTCCTCAATGTCATCTCCCAGCTCATTGACACGCTTAGTGAGCTCTTTTGCTCTATACATTTGCAAATCAGCATCAATAACCATCAAGATGTGCTCATCACTCACATACCGAAACGCTTCATCACCTCCACGCAGCTGCCCCAGTCTTTCAAAAATTCTCCCTTCTACTTGTAGCAGCTCGTGCCTGGCATCTGCGGTTAGGCCATTAGAGCGAGATTTCCAGTACATCTCGGCGCCCTTTTTCAAAAAAAAGTGTGGATCATTTTGAAGTGCAGCACCCTCCTGCAATATATCTGCTACAGCAAGCATTGCCTCCTTGTTAGCTTTCAAGCCGCTTGCGCTATCAGTGAGCCACTGCATGCCTGGATCAGACTTGGCTATGGCTGCCTCAAGGGTAGATTTTGCTTGTGCTACAGTAGGTGCCTCTTTCCCTGGCAAATCACGTACTTGTTTTTGTATATCAGCAATTGCACTTTTGGGATTTTTGCGAAGCTTTCTCGTAAAGTCTCTCGCATCCTCTTGCTTTTTCATGAGACCTTTTGCATCTGTGATCGCTTGTTCTTGTGCAGCTTTTTTTGCCATTGCAGCAGCTAGGGCTTCTGGAGAAGGCGGAGGAGGTGCAGCTGGTTTAATTTCTGGCGTTGCCATAGTATATTTTTCTTATTCTACCGCCCTTTTGGTCAACTATCAAGCTCTATGGGGCTAAATATATAGTAGTAGATATTCACAGCAATTGCCACACATGGATCCCCCGGGAATGTCTTGGTTTGCTACTCAAATGGATTCACCGCAGTTATACCTGGAACATGCACAAAATCTTTGGTATTTACTGTCAAAATCTGACAAATATCATTGTCGAGCATTGTCGCTGCTAAAAAATAATCATAAATATCCACTGGTGACTGATTATTTCCAACCAAACTAAAAAACAATTGATATGTTTTTGGTTTTGGAGATATGACTTCGAAGCTCATCTCGTCTACAAATTGACCAACCGAGTTCACAACGTTTGCGGCAGACAACTTATACCCCTTGATCAACACCTGCACCATTTCAGATATATTTTGTTGCGCGATCACCCCATCAATCTCCCCCACGAGCACAGAAGAAAATATTGCTCTTGCCTGAGCATAATAGTGAGACTTCTCATCAAATCCGTAAATAA
>CAZPNL010000053.1:0-9594 GCA_964588145.1 uncultured Gammaproteobacteria bacterium | reverse complement strand
CCGCTATGCGTATGCACCACACCCTTTGGCTTGCCCGTAGTACCAGAGGTATAGAGCATGAATGAGTAGTCTTCGGGCTTTGTGTGCACACAGTCAAACGTCTCCTTTTGACGTGCCAGTTGGCCCAAAAATTCTGGACTATCCACTACTGCAATAGTTTTTAAATTCGGAAGTTTGTCTTTAACTTTGTCCACACGTGCCATGAGCTCTTTGGTCGTAAAAAGAACTGTGGCGCCACTGTTTTCCAGGCGGTCTAACAGGGCTTGTTCTTGAAACGCACTAAACATAGTGCCGCAAATAGCACCAGTCTTTAGGGTCCCCAGAAATGCACCATAAAGCATGGGGATACGGGGGAGAAACATAAACACACGGTCACCCTTTTGGACACCGACACTGATAAGATAATTTGCATACTGGTTGGAAAGTCGTGCCATTTCGCCGAAGGTAAACTTGGCAGTGCTGCCTGCATCTCCTTCCCAGATGAGAGCAAGCTTGTGCTCAAGCTCGGTTCCAACATGGCGATCGACGGCATTGTAGGCGACATTGATACCTCCCTCATCAAAGTATTTGAGTTCGGACTTCACCCCGTCCCAGGGTTTGCCTGCAGCTACTGCAGCATTGTAATCGGGCATGTTTGGTGTGCCAACGATTTTCTTGTCTGCAACTTTTATAATTTCCTCAACTGTATCTGCCATATATGCCCCCTTCGTATAACAAATAAATATATTAATTTATTTGAACCTATATATTCCTACACCCTTATTACTTTGCTGATCCTGAAACCCGCCTAACGGCGAGGCAAGCGATCTCAGAATGACGATTATTATTACGTAATGCTGAATTTATTTCAGCATCAGTATATTTTTTATAACTTAATTTCTTGCCAATAACTCAAAATGTATTTAATACTAATATTTTTTTCGTCTGATCCTGAAACGAGTTCAGGATGACGAAAAAAAACTTATTTCCTCACCACAAACTTTGTATCCAGTCTTTTCAGATTATCCACAACTCCCGTGTACTCCAGCTCATCCATCCCGGCCATCGTCGGACCATAAAAACCTTGCTGACGCAGCTCAAGAGTCTTTTCTGAGGCTTTGGTACGAATGAGATCCCAAAATGGCTGATCAAAATAGTCTACGGCTTCAGTGAGTTTCCCCTCGTGGACACAGTAGCCTGCTGCTGACATGACTGTCGGCCCATCAAAGTAGCTGACAATACTATTTTGCTTGACGGGCATCACTGCCACATGATGGCTACCACGGTCTCCACCCAGTGTGTAATGTGCCAAGGCCCATGGGGAGAGAATCTCTCCAGTGGATGGAAATTGTTTCTGCGTACGTACGATTGCCACTGGGTCATCTTTGCCTACATATTTGCCAGAAATATTGTGTAACCTACTTGTTGAAGCTACAGCAGCTTGGAGTCCGCTGGCGTTTTCCACTACACTTTCAATCACATAGTGATTGCTATCTCGCAAGAGTGTACAAATATCATAGTAATCATTGGGAACTTTAAGCTTTACTACTTTGTCAGCCTCAGTGTGATTGACATCCATGATGGTAAAGGTAAATCCAGCACTCATATCTGGAGCTAGTAGAAGTCCTGCATTGTGATAGGGACTAGCAAAACACTCAAAGAGTGGATAGTTAAATACTCCTGGGCCACATTTGTCTCCAGCAAATACCACAAATGGCTCAGCTGCTCGTTCCTCTATCTCCATCTCGGCACTGCCTGGACCCATACCTCGGACGTTACCTGAAAACGCATCTTTCAGCAGATCCTGTCCTGCCCCGTAGAGCCCTTGGGTTTTGGCAATTTTTGTCGTTTCTTCAAATGTTTCCCAGGCAAATTTGTGGACATCGCTATTGTCTACACCTCGCGTATGAACCATGGTGAGGGCGATATCATCTCCCGTGTATGTCACGCGACCATCGGTAAGTAACCCCGTGCGGACGGCCTCTGCGACTCTCTCTTTGGCTTTAGCAACCATGGCATCACTGGGCTTATTGTGACCACCGACAGAGCCTGTATCGGCTTTTATGACAGAAAGCGTCACTTTCATAGGGCAGAATTCCTTTCAACAAATAATTGCTATGTATGCACGTTTAATACATCCTGCAAGAGATTTTTACCAGTCATGACAGGTGGTATCGGAATATTCATAAGCGAGAGGATTGTAGGAGCAATATCCCCCAGCTTGCCCAAAGGCAAACGCAAAGGATAGTTAGTATAGGCAGGATCTATCATGATAAAAGGCACTGGAAATGTCGAATGCTCTGTGTCCATTTCGCCTGAGGGACTAAGCATCTCCTCTACGTTACCATGGTCAGCGGTGATGATGCAAGTCATCTCTTGTGCCAGCGCCTGCTCCACTACCCTTCCTACACACTCGTCTGCTACCTGGCATGCTTTGATAGCTGCAGGGATATTGCCGGTATGGGCGACCATATCGGGATTGGCTAAGTTGACGATGATCAGCGAATACACCCCAATTTTCATTCGGTCCAGGAGCTTTTCGGTCAATTCTTTTGCACTCATCTCGGGCGCCATATCATAGGTTGCGACTTTGGGGGACGGGACGATGATATGATCCTCTCCGGGATAGCTTTCCTCACGCATGCCATTAAAGTAGTAGGTGACAAAGCGCTCTTTTTCCGTCTCGCTCATCCGTAGCTGACGCATGCCTGCCTCTGACACAACTTTCCCAAGTGGCGATTGGACGATATTTGGTGGATATGCCACGATGGTGGGAAGATTTCGTTCATACTCAGTCATCGACACAAAAAAGATATTTGTAAGTACTTTTTTTCTGGTAAAAGGGTGCTGACGCGTATCATCTGTTTCTACATGTTTATGACTATATTTGATTGTGTATGGATCAAACGAGCCTGACATGTGCGACTCAAAGTTTGGCAAGACAAATGCCTTTGTGAGCTGCCTAGGGCGATCAATACGGAAGTTGTAAAAGATAATTGCGTCATAGTCCACGATACGCGGCAAAGGGTTTCCCTCTGTATCAGTGATGATGACCGGCTTAATAAATTCATCTGTCGTACCCTCCACATATGCCTGCTCGATCGCTGCATGAGCGCTCGAGGCTTTTTTGTCTATGTTTTCGGTAAGTGCTTCATAGGCTGCTTGGATGCGTTCCCACCGCTTATCCCGGTCCATGGCATAGTATCTGCCCATGACTGTCGCAACTTTGCCCACACCTATCTGTGCACACATGTCCGACAGTTCTTTGACGAAACGAATGCCGGCATTGGGCGGCGAGTCGCGACCATCAGTGATAACGTGTATATATGTAGAGGGAGCTTCTGCACCAAACTTTTTAACGAGCTCCAGTAGTGCATACAGATGCTTGATATTTGAGTGGACTCCTGCGTCACTGACCAAACCCATCAGGTGGAGATTGGTTTTATGTAATATTGCAAACTTGATTGCTCCCACAAATGCATCGTTTGTAAAAAATGTTCTGTCTTGGATAGCCATATTGATACGAGGCAGATCTTGCCAGACTGTACGGCCGGCACCGATATTTATGTGCCCTGTCTCGGTATTTCCATCCTCACCTGCAGGGAGCCCCACAGCTTCACCAGAAGCTGCTAGCTCACTATGTGGGTAGGAGAGCATGTACTTTGTGATGCTTTTTAGGTTTGCCTGAGAGATGGCATTACCGGGCCCTGGTGGAGCCAAGCCAAAACCGTCGAGAATGAGGAGAACAACTTTTCGTTTTTGCATAAATATAATGAAGGTATGATGTGCTTAGCTAAATAATTCTGACTCAATCTCTAGAAGCCTATTGTACTTTGCTACCCGCTCACCCCGAGCAGGGGCGCCAAATTTGACGTAGTCCGCCTGCACGGCTACGGCCAGATCAGCCACAAATGTATCGTTTGTCTCGCCACTCCGGTGTGAGACGATAGTTTTAAAATAGTTTTCCTTTGAGATCCTGATCACATCAAAATACTCAGAGAGTGTACCAATTTGATTGGGCTTGAGGAGGATAGCATTGCAGGATTTGGTCTCAATGGCTTTAATTAGCCTACGAGGATTTGTTGCCAGGAGGTCATCCCCCACTACCATACATTGTGCACCGACATCTTTGGTGATGGTCTGCCACCCAGCCCAAGCGTCTTCCTCAAGAGGATCTTCGAGATAGACGAGTCCGTAATCACGGACGATTTCAGATAAAAATGTGATAAGTCCTGAAAGTGTAAAGCCTTCTTTGCGATCTGTCACTTTGTACCCACCATCAGTTTTGAAATGCTCAGCTGCAACATCTAGTCCAAAAAAGCAGTCAGTACCATATTTGTAGCCTGCCTGTTTGACTGCGGTTTTCAAAAGATCCAACGCATCCCGGTTCCTGTCCAGATTTGGTGCAAATCCTCCCTCGTCACCTGTGGAGTGAACGAGATTTTTTTTAACCAGCAAATCTTTGAGACTATCATAGACTCCAGTTCCTAACTCAAGTGCGTCATGATAGCGCATTTTGGTAGACGGGAGTACATGGAATTCTTGAAAATTCAGGTTACCTCCACCGTGTTTGCCACCATTAATGACATTAAAAGTAGGAGTTGGCATGCGCTCGATAGTTGTGGGTAGTTCGGTTTTTCCATATAGCTGATTGAGATATTTGTACAATGGTTTTTTTTCATGCACTGAGGCTGCTACTGCAGCTGCAAGTGATACAGATAGTATGGCATTTGCACCAAGTTTGCTTTTGTTTTCGGTGCCATCGGCATTGAGCATAAACCGGTCTATACGTGTCTGATCTGTAGCCTTAACTCCATGCAGTACGTGTTCTATTGTGGTATTTACATTGTCTACTGCGCGCAGCACTCCCTCACCACCATAACGATGGGGATCTTTATCTCGAAGCTCCACTGCTTCATGACTGCCTTTTGAGGCACCAGAAGGTACTGAAGCGGTCCCATGGGCGCCAGAAGAAAGGATAACAGTTGTCTCCACAGTGGGATTACCTCGAGAATCGAGAATTTCCCGAGCTTTGATAGTGGCTATAGACGCACTCATGATAAAAGATTAGATTCCAATATATTCGGCTTTTTACTTCACCTCTTGTCATTCCCGTGAAAACGGGAATCTAGCTTAGGTCAATCTCTTTGATTCTCGATCGGGGTCGAGAATGACAGATCACGACATTGGTTTAATATAAATCAATTTCGCTTATCATGTCCTGTCATCCTTGTGAAACCGTTTGGCACGCTCTTTTTCTTGCTCGTAGCCAGATGGATGGATCCTATGGTGATGACTGATGAGTTTTTTCTCTGCTTTGTATACAGTTTGTCGCACTGAGTCAATCACATCCGGATTGACGGACACACTGGTGACTCCCCAACTCACAAGCTTTTCCACTAGCTCCGGGTAATCTGATGGTGCTTGACCACAGATACCTACTGTGATGTCTCGTTTGCGACAGGTGGTGATGACGTGCTCCAGAGCCCAGACCACGGATGGATCCAGTTCATAAAAGTCATGTGCTACCTCTGCATTGTCACGGTCAGTACCCAAGATAAGCATGGTCAAGTCATTGGAGCCTATGGAAACCCCATCGATCCCCACGTCCAAAAATGCATCGAGATTGATGACGTTTGTAGGTAGCTCACACATCATCCAGAGTTTAAATGTGGGAGAGTGTGTCAGACCACTTTTGCTTACGAGCTTTTTGACTTCCATCATCTCTTTTGGCGTCCGGACAAATGGAATCATGAGAGACAAGTTTTTCAATCCTTCCTCATCCCGGATCTTTTTGATGGCTTGAAGCTCTAACTCAAATACATCTGGCGCTGCTATGTAGCGTGCTGCACCTCGGTATCCAAGCATTGGATTGTCCTCTTTGGGTTCAAACTTGTCGCCACCTTTGAGATTGCGATACTCGTTGGAACGAAAGTCCGTGGCTCTATAGATGACAGGTCGAGGATTAAAGGCTTTTGCAATCACACCTATACCTTCAACAAGTTTATCGACAAACAGATGCTCCTGGTGATCCTCGATAAATTTACGAGGATGTGTACCTATATCTGCAATCATAAACTCTGCACGCAGCAGCCCTACGCCGTCGACGTTTCGCTTGGCAAGCTCAATAGCTCGAGTTGGTTCAGCTAGATTGAGATATACGTGTGTGACGGTCTTGAGATGCTCATCCACTTCATCTACTGCCACCGTTTTCTTGGTGACAACTGAACCTTCAAATATCTCACCCGTTGAACCACTGACTGTCACGACTTGTCCGTCATGGAGGTCCGTTGTGGCAGTTCCCGTCCCTACGACTGCAGGAATACCAAGCTCGCGAGACACGATGGCTGCGTGACTCGTGCGTCCACCGCGCTGGGTGATGATGGCCACTGCTTTTTTCATAGCAGGCACAAAGTCGGGATTGGTTTGATCAGCTACTAGGATTTCACCTGCAACGAGTTTGTGAATTTCCTCAGGCCCATGGAGAATCTTGACAGGCCCCACAGCAACCCCGGGACTGGCTGGATCACCTTTGAGGATCAGCTTTGCACCACTGGCAACCGAGAGCACTGTGGCTGACTTTTTCGTATCCATGGTCGTGATTGGACGGGTCTGGACACAGTAGACCTCATTGTCTTCGACAGCCCACTCCACGTCTTGTGGGAAATAGTAATGCGCCTCTAGCTTGAGACCCAAAGCAGCAACTTTTTTTATGACTTCATCACTAATTTTTTGCTTGAGTGCAATTTCCTTAGGTAAATCACTAATTTCATTGTCTATGCCTTTTTTGACCATGATCTTTTCCTGTTTATGGATTTCCTTTTGGATGATCTCCATGTCGGCTTTGCGCACTTCGTAGTGGTCAGGGGTAGCTGAGCCTTGGACGATCATCTCGCCCAGGCCAAAGATGGCCTCAACGACAACTTTGGATTTATCATTGGTGATTGGGTCAATGGTAAACATGACGCCAGATGCCTCTGAACGCACCATTTTTTGCACTGGTACGGCGATACTGACTTTGAAATGATCAAATTTATTGGTCACACGATAAAAGATCGCACGGGACGTAAAAAGTGATGCCCAAGCTTCTTTCACTTTGATAATCACATTTGTCTCACCCTGGACATTGAGAAACGTCGACTGCTGACCTGCAAAACTCGCATTTGGCAAATCTTCGGCTGTAGCAGAGGAGCGGACAGCCACGAGTGCGTGGTCACCGATCCCGGTATCCATCTGAAAATATGCATCCAGCACTGCGCGGGCAATATCCTCAGGGAATTTGGCATCAGTGATGAGTTTTTGCACATGGAGCGCTGCTCGGTCGAGTGCCTGACTGTCGTTGACATCTAGCGTCTCAAGAGCTGCGCGTATGTCATCTCGAAGTCTTGTCACAGAGAGAAAATGGTCGTAGGCGTGAGCCGTGACGACAAAACCGTTGGGGACAGGAAAACCAGCCCGGGTCATTTCACCTAAGTTAGCACCTTTTCCACCCACGAGTGGAATATCACTTTTATCTACATCCTTGAACCAGAGAACAAAAGGTTTGGCAGTCATATGTATTTAGTATGTGTGAAAAGTTACAGTTTCGCAAGAGGGATGTGGAATTTGGAGAGAGATTTAGAGGCTTAGTTATTTAGTAGCTTAGGCATATGAAGTATCAAAGTGTCAAAGGTGACAAAAGTTTCTAAAGATTTAAAATTTTTTTTATGAACTTTTTACTTCATAATTCCTACCTGTCATTGCGAGGAACAAAGAAGCTTAGTGAGGGTGACGTGACGCGGAACGTTTGACGTTCCACGTCTGACGCGTCGTGGCAATCTAAACAAGTTGTAAAGTTCGTAAAGTTTATAAAGTTATAAAATTGGAAAGATATACTGTCTGAGCCGAGTCTGACTCGGTCGAAGACAAAAAAGGTCAGACTAAATGATAAGAAGGTCTGACACATTTATTCATACGTCTATTTGGCTCCTAGGATTTCATACAAAAATCGTATATTGTTAAATATCTAAACGATGAGAACTCATTTTGTATGAAACCATATCTCGAAAAATCATGGATTGATCCACGGATCAGTGTTGGAAAATCAGCTATTCATGGCAAAGGCATGATTGCCATTGCCCCCATAAAGGAGGGTGAAACCGTCATGATCTGGGGTGGCACAGTCGTCAGCCGTACAGACTACGAATCTGTCTGGGAACAATTTCACAATGCCTCAGTCGTGCAGATAGATGAGAAAAACTATTTAGCACTCCCCATCACGAACCCCGAGACCATAGACGTCCATCTCAATCACTCATGCGACCCCAATACCTGGCTTGTGGACGAGGTGACAGTCGTCGCCAGACGAGATATCCAAAAGGGTGAGGAAATCACGCTTGATAGTGCCACCTGGAATGATGATGAATCTGAGGAGTATTCAGACAATGACCTCTGTACATGTGGTAGCCCACTTTGCCGCAAATTTATAAAAGCAACAGACTGGAAAAACCCCGAGCTGCAGAAAAAGTATGCTGGACATTTTTCTCCGTATTTGGAGAGGAAGTTTAAGAAAAAAAATTGACTATTATAATATTATTGATTTTAGCTCGGTTTCCAATTTTCCATTTCATCTAAGTTTTTTAAAGCTAGCGGACCCAAACAATTTTTAACATTTTGATAATCATCTTCAGCTTGATAAAGATTTTCCAAAAATGAAACGGATGCTAGATTGACCAGTTTTTCTTCATTTTTACTAAAACAACTTTCAATAAATTGTATACAACGATTAAATAGTTCACTATTCTTCTCACCTTTTCGATACAAATTTATGATAAGTCGAGTAAAATCTCCCATTAATAAATGAGGAAGCACCTCACCAAAGTTGTCTTTTTTGTGCTCAAGGTATGCATCTGTGAACTCTGGAATTTGTTCTATTAAGTTTTCTCCAAAGGTATCGCATGTTAATTGATTTTTCATTTTGTATCCTAAATTATATACCTTCGACAGGCTCAGGCAATAAATATCTTCACTTTTTTGGTCAGACTGTTTCTTAAGGTCGGAACTTAAAATACAATGTCCGACCTTTTTATTGCTTGGTCTGACCTGCTTGGTCATCGACCGAGTCAGACTCGGCTCAGGCAATAAGCTTTACCTATACCTAAATCGTAAACACAGCAACTTAACTTCTAATTTTTTTGCTCCTTGTAATGGCAATTTTTAATCGTTCTGATGCTGAAATAAATTCAGCATGACGAATTTGAGTAATCGTCAACCTGAACTTGTTTCAGGATCTACATAATTAATCTGATGCTGATTGGTCTGTTAGTAAAAATTCAGCATGATATTATCCAGTGATTCTCGAAACTCGAAGCTCCAAACTTTTGTACCTAAACTTCTAAATAACTAAGCTGCTACGCCTCTTTATTTAGATTGCCACGTCACCTTCACTGATCTCATCTGTTCCTCGCAATGACAAGCGAAAATCTCTATTCTATATTCTCTGTTCTAAACTGGTTTACTTTTCTCAGATTGCTTCGTCGCATTCGCAGATCCATACGGCACCTCGCGAGTGACAATGCGAAATTCTCTATTCTCTATTCTCTATTCTCTATTCTCTATTCTCTATTCTCTATTCTC
>CAZPNL010000052.1:0-9609 GCA_964588145.1 uncultured Gammaproteobacteria bacterium | reverse complement strand
TGATGATCATATTCTCGGGCTTTCAACTGATGACAAGTGCTGGAGATAGCAAAAAGATGGAAGCAGGCCAACAGCGCCTCACAAACGCTATCATAGGCTTTATCGTCATCCTGATCGCCTGGTGGCTCACACAGACCCTTGGATTTATCACAGGAATTGATGATATTACGAATTCCTTTAAGTAGGCTATTTCCCAAATCTTCTTTTTCGTGTGTTAAATTCCGCAATCACTTCATCCAATTTCTCTTTCGTAAACTCTGGCATATACCACTGAGGGAAATAAAGTTCTGCATACTGCATCTGCCACAACAGAAACCCACTCATCCGCTGCTCCCCACCAGTACGGACTATTAATTCTGGATCAGGTATTCCTGCTGTGTCTAACAAATTAGACAAATCCTGTTCGGAAATTTTTCCCATTTCCCTTTTCCCATTTCCCATCCCTTTACTCCCAGATTCATTTTCCCCATTTACCATTTGCCATTTGCCATTTGCCATCTTATTTATAGCACGTACTATCTCATCTCTCCCACCATAGTTAAGTGCAAAAATTGCTGTAATCTTTTTATTGTTTTTCGTTTGTTCTACTACCTTCGTAAGAGATTCATAAATATCTTTTGGAAACTTCTCTATATCTCCTATGGTTTGCACACGCACCCCATTTTTGTGCAACCTATCCCATTGATCTGCTATGACATGACGAAATAGCCCCATGATCCCTCTCACCTCTTTGGCATCGCGCTGCCAATTCTCCGTAGACCAAGCCCAAAACGTCATATATTTGACACCACGCTTGGCAGCATACTCTATGAGTGGCTCAAGCACCTTTGTGGCTACTTGCCGATGCCCTTCCACCACAGGCAGTCCTCGCTCCCGCGCCCACCTCCGATTTCCATCCATGACTACAGCTATATGTTGTGGCACAATTTCTTCATTATGTATTGATTTCATATGCGTTTAAAATAAATGATCCTGCGCTTCGTGTGCACCACACGCTGGACTATTTATGATACTCTTTTTGACTCCAACCACATCATTTAATTTTTCAAGTACTCTTTTTTCATTTTTACCCTCACATATCAAATGCACATTTGGTCCTGCATCAATTGTAAAGTACACCTCTACCCCATCTACACGCCATTCATGTACTGATCGTATGATTTCCATCGTGACACTATTCCAATAGAAAATTGGTGGCACCTGCGTCATCATCACACTATGCATATTGATTGCCTCTGCCTCCATGGTCACGCCCAATAATTCAAAATCTTTATTTTTCAACGCTTGTCTGACATTTGTTAAAGATACTTCAACGCTATCTAGTCTTGCTTGCAAAAATGGACTTGTACGCACCAGCTCCATACCAGCACTTGTAGAAATCTTTTTTCGATCGCTATCAACGATGACAAGTATATCTCGCAAATCCCAATACTCATGTGGGTACAACGAAAATGCATAAGATTCCTCACTCTTCTCACCCTTTTTCCACTCCACAAATCCGTCTGGGATAGATCGACACGCAGAACCTGACCCAATTCTGGCAAGCATACTCAGCTCTTTTTCTGAAACAACCTTTTCACTTGCCTTTGCAGCTGCCATCACAAGTGCTGCAAACCCCGATGCAGAAGAGGCAGCCCCAGCGCTCTTAGGAAATGAATTTTGTGTTACAACCTTTGCAAACTCTTTCACACCCAAATGTGTACGTATGACATCCATTTGTTTTGACACGCGCGCACACTCACTCTCGTCAAATGCTCCGCCAACAATGGTTGTATCATCCCTGGATAAACCTTTTTGAAACTCGACAGTCGTTGTGGTAAACGCCGCTGACAGATTCATCGATATAGAACTATTGAGAGGCAGGCGAAGCTTCTCATCAGCTTTCCCCCAATACTTCACAAATGCGATATTTGATGGAGCAATAGCCGTTGCTTTCATAAAAACTTCACCTTTCGGAGTTCATAAAGTGCAAGTTCCGTCAGTTGCATATGTCCATGCTTTAAGGCATCTTCCAGTTGTTTTTTCGTAAAAAATTCAACCCTCTCTATCTCTTCTGCGCTTGGATGAAATGGTCCATCATACACTGCTGTATACATACACTCCATTTCCGTTTCAATAGGATATGCATAGGAAAAAACACTATGCTTAACGGGTATCACACCAATCCCAAGCTCTTCTCTCGTCTCTCGCACAATTGCCTGATCATATGTTTCACCCTTTGTGACATGTCCCCCGACAGCCGTGGTCCAGTACCCGGGATGGGTATCTTTGGTCATACTACGTTTTTGCAAAAGCACGCGGCCATCTGTATGAAATACAAGCAAGCTCACTGACCTATGCATGAGACTTTTGTCATGATGACAATCATACCGACTCCGATACTCTAGAATCTTGTCATCCTTATCAACAATAATAAATAATTCTTTTTGATCATCTGTTGTTTCAACACGCACACCTGGGCAGTTAGTTTTCGCCTGTACAATTTCACCACCGACTTTTTCAATCGCTTTCGCTACAGTTAAAACATGCTCCGCACCTGTCAAAGCAATCATACAATCTCCGCCCCCAGCACCTGACAATTTCGCTCCATATGCACCAGCATGAGTAGCAGTAGCCACCATAGCATCAAGCTTTTGTGTACTCACACTCAACTGCACCAGGAGGTATTGATTCTTAGAAAATAATGCTCCAAGTGCTTGCCAATCGGAGGCACAAATACATTTTTCACCTGCATCCACGAGCTGTTTAATTTCTGAAAAAATTTGTGTTATTTTTTCATGTTCAACTTCTTTTTGCTTTGCTACTTCTTGCACAATCTTGACTGTATTTGCTTTAACACCACTATACCCCACCACAAGCTGCATGCCCTTAGATGCATCAGTGAGATCTCGAATTCTTCCTTGATCTTTGTCATACACAAATGTCCCACCATACACAGCTGCAGCCACATCAAACCCACTCCCCACCCCCTGCACCGCAAGAACCACTTTGTATGCCAAAAGAAAGAGCTCATCATTTGAAACATCTCGTTCAAAATATACAGATAGAGCTTTCAACATCGCCACAGTCACTGCTGAAGACGAACCAAAACCAAAAATTCCAGAAAAAGTACTATCTGTTGTAACACATATTCCCGTTACTTTTATATCTAACTTTTCTTCAAAATATTTTATAGAAGCCTCTACAAATCTCGTGTCTTTTACCTGCGGTGCAACTATTTCAATTCTCTCATCCTTATTTTCACTGATAGTTACTTTCAAACACTGATTCACAGCTGTCACGATGCATGGATACCCATACACCACAGCGTGCTCACCCATGAGCATGAGTTTTCCCGGAGCTGTGACAGAAACTTTTTTCATAAAATTAATATAAATAACAACTCACAAATGACAAATTACAAACAAATTCCAAGCACCAATTAACACAAAAAAATCAAATAAAAAACAATAAATACAAATCCAAACAACTATTATCAAACAAAATCCAAAATAAAAAACCAAACTCAAAATAACATATTCAAAACAAATTACAAATTACAAACAATAATCAAATAGAAATAAAAATAGTAACTTACAAAAAATTCTTAAAAAAATCGTCATCCTGAACTATTCGCCAACTGGCGAATCAGGATCTGACGATTTTCTTTCAATTTCTTCTTCGACCAAGCATCAGTGTGTCAAGAAATACTTTTATAATAAACATTGTAGTTCTCGACTGCGCCCCGTCAGACGGGGCTCCGCTCGAATAATAAATATATCAATACTCGCGATTCCCGAAACTCGACATTCTTAAATCTAAATATATTTTATACTCGCTATTCCTAAATCTTTAATCCTAAATCGTTCTCTCTTTTCTCTATTTAGATTGCCACGCCACCTTCACAAATCCTAATTGTTCCTCGCAATGACAGATTTAAATACGAAACTCGAGGCCCGACACTCGACACTCATATATCTAAACTTCTAAATAACTAAACCTCTAAACTTCTCTCTAAACCCTAAACCCTAAACTCTTCCCCCTACCTCTTCTCAATCCTCACCCCTTCTTCTCCTAGAGAAATTTTTATCGGATCAAATCCTTTGGCTTTTACTTTTGCTATATCTGCGTGATAACACAAGAGGTACCCTACTCCTCCAACTCTGCCGCCGCCGCCCAGTATTTTTGCAGCTCCTCCTATAGATTCAATAACGTCTATGATTACTTTTGCTATATCACTCACGACTTCCATTTCGCGGAGAGTTTTACTGCCCATTTTTAGTGCATGTATCAAAGAGGCTTCATCACTATCTTTGATAGCATTAGCTACCATCTTGGTTGCTCGTTCATTTTCAAAAAATACTGCTCGCATTTTTTCTGGATATTTTTCTACTAGCGCCCGCACATGTGATACCATCTGTCCAGTCGTTTCTGCAGGTTTCCCTGTATCTATCAGATAAAAATGATCAAACGCTACAGGAAATTTGAGAGGCACCTGCCACATACTCTTGAGAAACTCGAGTTCTTTTCGGTACCATATAAATCCACCAAACGTACAGGCGGTGTTATCTCCACCCGATGGCGTCCCATGCTGCTTTTTCTCTATCTCGTAGGCAATTTTATTTATACGCTCAGGATTCCAGATACCCTTCGTGGCATACATGAGTGCACCAGAGAGTGCCACGGCTCCTGCAGCAGATGAGCCCAAATGGTATCCTGGAGGAAATTGTGTCGACACAATCACACGCACATGGGGCAAATGGGGTAACCCTAACTCTTTTGATATAAGCTCCACAGCAAATAACATGTGTTCTTTATATTCATCCTCAACCACAAATTGGAGTCCATCCCTATTGGGCTCAACACTTACATATAGTCTACGATTTACAGCCGTTATAAGCGCTGGGGATCCATGCACTACAGCATGCTCACCCATAAGGTGTACTTTCCCGGGAGCTGATACGACGACTGATTTCATATTAGGAGTGAAGCGCTTTCAAAAGCTTCTCATGTTTCATAAGGATATGAAACCATGGAGTATACTGTGATGAATTTATTGTCATATCGTCTATCAAATTTTGCAATCGCATCCACTGTGTTGCGCCAACTTCTGCTTCATTAAAAATTACTTCCCCATCCCACTTAAGCAAAAACACGTGATCATATTCATGTTCTGAATAATCATCATCATATTTTGCTTGATACACAAATGAAAAAAGATACTGCAAATCTTTTACTTCAACTTGTATCCCAAGCTCTTCATCTAGCCTTCGCACCGCACAATTTTCATTAGATTCACCATCCACAGGATGCGTACACACTGCATTGCTCCACACATGCGGCCATAGCAATTTCTGAGCTGATCGTTGTTGCAACAATATCTCAACTTCTCCTTCTCCCACCCTATAAATCACAACAGATACGGCTCGATGCAAAGCACCACTCCCCTTGTGCGCATCTATTTTTCCCATACTCCCAAGATGTACATCACTAGTATCAACCAGCACCACTTGATCAAAATCAGTCATATCACCCGCACTTTCATGCCATACGGGATAACACCGTCCGTATTTGGAGCAGCCACTCTGCGTATTACCACGTGCACACGCTTATCTGTAATGTCAGTTTCCAAATCATAATCAGCCACTTGTGCTGTGACTCTACTTCCATCGTCCAAATCCACTATCGCCACAGCATATGGCGCCACTGATGAAAAATCAGCCGGCGGCACACGGATAACCGTGTAACTCACTACGACACCTTGCTTTCCTATGTATTGGACCAACTTTTTTTGATTTCTCCAAATTTTAACTGGACTTTTCATAAAATTATATTTTTTTATTAATCTTAAATCTAAATTCTTAAGTCTTAATTCATTCTTCGTTTCCCAAAATCTCGAGGCCCGATACTCGATTGCCCTTGCCATTCTTCAAATCTCAAACGACAAACCTCAAACGAAATATATACTAAGTTTCTAAATAACTAAGCCACTTACTAAAATCTAAGCTCTAAACCCTAAACTCTCCCTTTGCCCTTTCCATTTTACATTTTTACTATGTGTACCACCGCTGTAGCACCGCTTCCACCCACATTGTGTGCAAGTCCAAGCTTAGCCCCTGCCACCTGTCTTTCGCCAGCTCTTCCACGAAGTTGATCAACTAGTTCGCAAATCTGTTTGACACCCGTAGCTCCCACCGGATGTCCACATCCCTTGAGACCCCCAGAAGTATTTACCACTAGTTTTTTAGCGCTGCCCAGTGTCACTTCATTGTTGAATATTGCCCTTCCAGCTTCTCCCGGCTTATATACACCCAAATCCTCAAGAGCCAATATCTCTGCAATCGTAAAACAGTCATGTACCTCCATCACATCGACATCCGCACTTTTTACACCTGCTTGTGTATAGGCTCTACTTGATGCATCCCTTGTCGCCTGTAACGAGGTCAAACTTTTTCGACCAGCAAGTCCTAGTGAATCAGTAGCAACCGCGCTCGCAATAATTGTAGGGAAAGATGCATTTCGTTTTTTTTGTGACGTAAGCACGAGTGCTGCAGCACCATCAGAAATCGGAGAACAATCCAGTAGTCCCAATGGATCAGCCACCTTACTACTTTTCACCACATGTTCAATAGTGAGGAGGCTATGAAATTGTGCATTAGGATTTTTCTTGGCATGCAAATGATTTTTCACAGCTACTGCGGCCAACTGATCCTTTGTGGTTCCGTATGTTTTCATATGCATTTTTGCAAGTAGTGCATACAGCCCTGGAAATGTAGCGCCACTTGTTCGCTCGGCTTCACTCCCCGCACCCACAAGCGCTGCAGCCACATCCTCTGGCTTATGATCAGTCATCTTTTCTACCCCGAGCACAACTACTGTTTCATATTGACCAGATAGTATCCCTAGTACCGCCTGATGGACAGCAAGTCCTCCCGATGCACACGCACCTTCTACTTTTACCGCTGGCACCCGTAGCCCGAACTCGTCTGCAAAAAAAGCACCCAGATGCTCTTGGCCACCAAGCATTCCAGAAAGCATATTGCCGACAAACAAAGCTTGTATATCTTTCCGCTCGATACCAGCGTCCTTCAGTGCAGCCCCCACTGCCTCCTGTGCCAGGGTCCGTGGAGATACATCCCACAATTCTCCAAACCTTGTTGTAGCAGATCCTGCAATGGTTATATTCATAGTAAGTAAAACCCAAATGACAAAGCCCAAATGTCAAAACACACTAAAACACAAAATAACAAATTCAAATAACAAATACCAAACAAATTCCAAATCCCTATAATTAATATCAAGTAATCAAATAATGATACTTAATAAAATCGTCAGATCCTGAAACGAGTTCAGGATGACGATTTTTTCCTCAAACCTCAAACGATAAACGACTTATTTTATGCTTCTAAATAACCACGCCTCTAACCCTCTATTTAGATTCCTGCCTGCCGGCAGGGCAACGTCACCTTACCAAAACCAACCTGTTCCTCGCGAGTGGCAATTGTTCATGCCGAATCTCGAGGCTCGAAACTCGATTTCCCTAAATCTTCCCCGTCTGTTTCAAATACTGCACATACGAAATTTCTTTTGTGTGCGCCAGCTGATCCTCCACTCGCACGCCCAATGCTTTTCTCTTTTTTTGTAATTCTATAATCTTATCTGTAACGCTCCAAACAAAAGAGTCACTTCCAGCTCCTGATCCATACGAAGTCATACATATTTTTTGCCCAGGCTTGGCAATATCCAATACAGCGACAAGCCCCATCATAGCTGATGCCGAATACGGATTTCCTATTTTATCAATCGTAAGCGAAGGAGCAAGTTGTCCAGGAGTAAAGCCCAAACGCTTAGCAACATCACGAGGAAACCTTCCGTTTGGCATATGAAAGACACAAAAATCAAAATCTGTAGGCTTAAGATGTGTCTTTTGCAAAAGCATTTCTGTAGCTCCCATTACATGAGTAAAGTACGCTGGCTCTCCTGTAAATCTCCCAGCATGCGAAGGATACCGTATCCCATCTCGCCTCCAGAAATCCGGCGTGTCAGATGAGTATGAGGCAAAATTCACAAGCTCCACAGCTATATCTTTCGTACCCAGTAAAAGCGCCACACCTGCGGCTGCCGAAGTGTATTCAAGCGCATCATGTGGCCTACTTTGTGCAGTATCTGCTCCGATACTCATGCCATAGGAAATTTGCCCTGTGCCAAGCAGCCCGGCAATAGCTTGGATTCCAGAAGTCGCAGCCTTACATGCAAATTGTAAATCCGCCGCCAGGTATGCATTTCCCACTCCAAGCAATTCTCCGACTATGGTTGATGTTGGATTTACAGCATACGGATGACTTTCACTCCCTACAAACAGCACACTCAAATCTGAGGGATTTGCATTTACTGTAGAAAAACTTTGCAGTGCAGATTCAAGCGCAAGCGTGACGGCATCTTCATCTATAGCGGGTACAGATTTTTCCTCAAGTCCCAGTGATCCAATAATCTCATTTGGGTCTTTTCGCCACACTGTTGCTATCTCTGCTAGCCTTACTCTGTAACTGGGCACATACGCACCGTAGCTTGTGATCCCCACAGACTTCATACTGCCTCTCCTCGCCCAAGTCGTTGATGTGCTCGCGTCAGGCTTCCCTCACTGAGAGACGACAAGAGTGATACTTCACCCGCCAGTACCGCAGCTCCCATGATCTCTGCCAGCTTCATACTATTCTTCCCATCATCTCCGCCCGATATTCCCATAATACTTAGTGCTTCTTTTTGAGTTGCTAATCCTGTCCCTCCACCCACTGTCCCCACCATCAGATTTGGCAAAAACACACTCATATAGAGATCCCCATTTTCGTAAGCTTTTGCAGTCGTCACAACCACTCCGCTTTCTATCACGTGGGCCATGTCTTGTCCTGTCGCCAAAAACATCGCAGCTATCACATTGGCAGCATGAGCATTTGCACCGATTGTGCCTGTCATCACACTTCCCATCATGCATTTAGATAACCACACATCAAATACATCTTGTGCAGTAGTTTTTAGAGTTTCAGCAAGCACATCTTTTTGGATAACTACTTCCGCCCAAACCTCAATCCCGCGTCCAAGGATAAAATTCATCCACGAAGGCTTTTTGTCCACGCAATAATTTCCTGAAATTGACAGACACTGTGCTCCAATTTTTTCAGTTATGTGTTTGACAATCGCATCAGTAGCAATTGTTACCATATTGAGCCCCATCGCATCTTGTGTATCAAATACAAATCGCACAAAACGGTATTGCCCCACCCCGCGACTCGTTATTTTCTTAAGATATATATGACTCGACGTCTGTTGTGCCACATGATAGAGATCATCAAAATGTTCAGATAAAAACACACGAAGCTTGTTGCTCTCCATCAAATTTGCCACTGCAAATACTGGCCCCCTACTAGCTCCCAACCGGTAACTATCTACCGTAGCTCCTCCAGACGCACTTATCGCCTTACATCCTCGAGAAACCGAAGCCACCAGTGCCCCCTCAGTCGTAGCCAAGGGTAAATAACTCTCCATTTGCCCTTTCCCATTTACCTTTTGCCATGTCAAAGGCCCTGCCACTCCAAGTGGCACAACGACAGCGCCAACGAGATTTTCACAATG
>CAZPNL010000051.1:9658-10138 GCA_964588145.1 uncultured Gammaproteobacteria bacterium | reverse complement strand
ACTTCACCAGATACTCCACATACTTCTCATTCTTTGGATCAGACTTTACCAAAATCATGCTGCTGGCTGCATCCCATTTGTAGTCTAAGGGCAATAGCTTTTGTGTTGACCTTATATCTATTTTTTTGATGAGTGTCATTTGTTTGCCAAAAGTCGGCAAAGAAAATACTTTTATCATCGAGTCCCCATCCTGGACTGCGACAAGCGAAGTGTCTGGTGAGTACTGTGGCCGATATGGCACAGGTGAGGAACTCTCAAGATCTACTGAACCTGTATAAAAATCAAGACTTCCATCCGTGCTCCTACTGAGGACAAAGAGTGTGACTTTCGTCTCATTTTTTTCATTTATTCTCGTATATGTTGTAGCAAAGCCATGATCCCACCCCCACCCAAAAAAAGCATAGCGGAAATATAAAAAATATGAAGAAAAAATAAAAAAAAGGTGTATAAAAAATAAAAAATAAAAAAAAAATGAGTATT
>CAZPNL010000051.1:1203-9648 GCA_964588145.1 uncultured Gammaproteobacteria bacterium | reverse complement strand
AAGCCATGATCCCACCCCCACCCTATCAATGCTTCGCGGATATCTACCTGATCTGACGATAAAGGCATACTCAGGTCTATAACATCTACACTGTCCATAACGATTGCGTATGTGTCTTTTTCACCGGCTTTTTTAATTCGCTTTACTTTTGTCAAGCCATCTGGGGAGATAGCTATGGAAGGAAGCTTGTTGTAGACTGCTACCTTATTTTTGTATGCCTGTTGTGCCTGCAAGGTCGAAGCTGTCTGTCCCCAGGTATACCCTTTTGTGATTTGTTGCGAAATATACACATTCCAATTGATCCCAAGTATGGCACCTACATATAAAAAAATAGACATGACATAAGTTATTGTTGTTGCGTGGTGATATTCATGTTTTTGAAGCATTTCATATAAGTTGTCCATAATCTCACTCATGGGTACCTTTTCATCTGGCTTGTATCCACCTATAGCAGTACTGATCTCAGCTGAAGCACCATTTTTTGACAAAAATATTTGACAGGCTCTGCCACGTGCTGTGATCTGCCATGCAAACCAAAGAGGAGGCACAAGCGCCAACATATATGTAATCAAAATATTTATAAGCGCAAGCCACCATCCTTCACGCAATAATAGTACCGCCTCAAACGAGTCACTCATCATCAGTACGACTGTTTCAATACCGACCAAAAGAATCGTACAAAATACCAACAGCCACCTGCCAGTTTTTGAAAAAGCTGCCTGATCATGCACCCAATTGTGTGCAAATTGGTACAGGTCTTTTCCTCTTATTTTTTGAAATTTTGAAACTATAAAGATGAGAGTTCCTATAGCCATATAAAGAATTGAAAAGTTTACTAGCGTAGGAAAGTCTTGATCTGGGGTAAATCCCACTAGGACATTGAGAAGATTCTGGATAGATTGATTCATGACTACGCCTATTGTATCAATGGTATATACTGTACTGTAAACAATGGAGCGTACTCTGTAAATATGACACATTCTCACCGGCAAAAACCCATCCACATCCACTTTGTCTGCACAGGAAATGCATACCGCAGTAGACTGGCAGAAACCTATCTCAAGTCAAAAAATGTTCCATATATCACAGTATCTTCCAGTGGCACGAGGGCTCTTGAATATCAACCTGAAAATGGTCCTATATGTTGGTATGCCATGCGACTAGCCAGTAAACATGGCATCAGCCATCACGTGAAGCCCGTGCCACATAGTACTACTAAAGAATTGCTTGAAGCGGCCGATATCGTCATATTTATGGCACAAACCCACCATGATTGGGCAGTGGAAAAACACAATTTTTCTGGAACTTCTGAGGTTTGGCATATACCTGATTTGAATGAACAGGGATATACAAACGATCGTGGCACCATTGAAGAAGAAATACAAATGCTTAAACTCACTGAGGAAACGTTTGCAAAGATTTGCGAGAAAGTGGATACACTCGTAGCTAAGATTTCATGAAAAAATCATAAGAGCAATATCAATTGATTACCGCAATGAATATATTTGTGTCGTTCCGTACACATAATATTGAAGCGTATTGTTATCAATCCATCTATCAAAACTCGGACGTGTAAGCGGTTCGCCTGGTTCGTATATCCTAACTGTTTTTTTTGATCGAACATCATAAAGATATACTCCTTCAAATTTATTGAGCTCTGGTTTTTCAGAAACACTTTTTATATCTCCATTTTCGTCTGTTGCTAATCCGTCTCTTGGTACTTTTCTTTGTGACCACGCAACGTGTTTACAATCGGACGACCAAGTAGGACCGGATTTGGTCAAATCTCCAACTTGTTTTCTAATTTCTGCAAACACCTCATCGGGGTAAATGCCACAGTCAGTTTTTGCATCTTTTTCATTAATATTTTTGATAGTTGTGGTGTCTAGCTTAGGTTTGATATCAAATAACTGTTTTAAAAACATTTGAAATACTGATTCAGACCAATACCAACTGAAATGAAGTCCACATGGGTTGGGATCACACAATATAAAATCTTTTCTAAATTGAGGAATTGGAGCAAAAAGTAATACTAGTACAAAAACTATGAATACTATTAATTGCGTATGATTTGACTTTTTTTTTAATACTTTTTTCCGCTTCATACAAAATTACATTAAACTCTGTCCAACAGGCTTTTGTGGAATAAATTCGAAAGAACCAACAATAATTGTCGCAAGTATTAATACTGTTGTAAATATTAACATCACATAAGTACAGACTTAAACATTTTCAAAATGGTATTGATCCTGAAACTAGTTTAGGATGACAAAATATTTAATTTTTTAACTTCCGAATTTAGCCTTCGACAGGCTCGGGCAGTAAGCACCTCCCACCTATAAAGCTAGTTACTTTACAAAATTTACAACATTACTATATCTCCACAATCACTGGCACGATCAGGGGTTCGCGGCCGGTTTCTTTCAGGAGAAAACTTCCAACATTGTCATCTATTTGCTTGCGCACATATTGCCAATCTGTGATACGGCCTTTTTTCAGCTTGAGGGACTGGACCACAATCTGCTGGGCTTTGGCGATGAGCTCTGTGGACTGTTTCACAAACACAAATCCACGCGTTATGATATCTGGACTGCCTATGACTTTGCCATTTTTCTCATCAATTGGGACGACGATAACCACTATGCCCTCTTTGGCAATTGTTTGTCTATCTCGCAGTACCACGGGTCCCACATCTCCTATCCCTAATCCATCAATCATCACATTTTCAAGTTCAACAGTTTCTACAACTTTTGGTTCAAGTCCTGGCTTAAACTCCAGTATCTGGCCATCCTCTGGGATCAGGACCTGCTTTTTGTCATACCCGAGCTCCTGGGCAAGCCGGCGGTACTGCATCATGTGTCTATAGGTGCCACCAATGGGGTAAATACTCTTTGGTCCAAGAGTGGCCAAAAGAAGCATCATATCCCCTTGGCTCCCGTGCCCTGATACATGCAAATCTTCCATGATTGAGGGGTACGAGACGCGGACGCCTTTGTGATACAGGTTTTCGATCATGTTTGTCACTTGTTGCTCGTTTCCTGGTATAGGATCAGCAGAGATCATAACAGTATCACCTTCATCAATCTCTACAAATCTATGATTGCCTGAGGCAATACGCCCTATGGCACTATCGGGTTGACCTTGGCTGCCTGCAACGATTAAGCATTGCTTGCTGGCAGGCAGTTTTTTGACACCTTTTTCATCTGCCACAATTTCTCGAGGAAACTTCATGTATTCGAGGTGGACTGCCTCCTCCGTATTTTGATCAACACTTCGGCCCAAGAATATAATCTTACGTCCATACTTTTGTGCTATATCAATACACAGTTGTATGCGTGAGACATTGCTTGACTGGGTAGTAAAGAAAAACTTTCCAGGGCACAGGCGCATCTCCTTTTCAATGGCTTCTCCGATGATTTTTTCAGACGCAGTAAAGCCTCGCCTCTCACTGCCCAGACAATCTGTGAGCATACATACTACTCCCTTTTTGCCAACAGCAGTAATCTTGTCCAGCTCGCTGACCTTGCCGTCGAGAGGTTCAAAATCAAACTTAAAATCACTGCCGTGGTAGAAAATTCCAATCGGCGTTTCTATAACCACATGTGATGCATCGGGAATGGAGTGGGTAATGCGGATAAATGAGATTTTAAATGGTCCAATATTGAGGGTTTGGTCAAATTCTACTGGTGTGACTCGTCCGGTAACCTTGCGCTCTTTGAGCTTGAGGTTTGCAAATGCAGCAGTAAGTTTGGTACCCCACATGGGTATGTTATTGCCGATTTTTGTATAGAGATGCGAAATTGCTCCTATATGATCCTCGTGGCCATGGCTAAAGACCAGCCCCCGCACTAGATGTTTTTTGTCTTCTAAATACCGGACGTCTGGAATCACCAGATCCACACCATACATCTCTGGGTCAGGAAATCCTATACCACAGTCCACTATCATGATGTCTCGTATAGCTCCGTCAACCAAATACTCATACACAAACATGTTTTTGGTGACATTGCCAGATCCTCCCATAGGAAACAGCCTGACACTATCTTTCCCTACAGAGCTGCCCTCAAATACCACACCTTGGGTGAGTTTTTTCATTTCTGGCTGCTGGGGGAGCATCCCTTTTTCGCGTGCATTTGCTTTAAACATATATAATTCCTTTCCTTGTCTAGTCGCCTAATTGTCAGGCGCAGACGTTAATATTGGGGCAAGTATTCTTTGACATTTTGACTTGTGATATGTATCCCACTTGTATTTCCTTCTACTATTAAGCGGGCTACTTTACGACAAATTCCATTGATAAGTCTCTCTAGGCTACGTATGCCTGCGTCATATCCTAGAGGCCGGACTACCGATGGCCAGACATCGTCATCAAAAGATAAATTATCATTTGTTAACCCGGATTCTCGCATGAGTGCTGGTAGTACATATGTCTTGATAATCGTGATTTTTTCTTCATCAGTATAGGACGGCATCTGGATAGGTTCAAGTCTATCCAACACCGCTGTGGCAATATGGGTGGTGTTGTTGGCAGTTGCGATAAACAGACATTCAGATAGATCAAATGGCTCATCTACATAGTGATCTCGAAACGCGGCATTTTGCTCTGGATCCAATAGTTCTACTAGTACGCCCATGATATCTCCGCGGGCACTTTCTGCTACGCGGTCGATTTCGTCCAGAAGTATCACGGGATTTTTGCTCCCTGCAAACCGCAGCCCTTTCATGATCATGCCTATCTCAGCATCAGGTCTCACTCGGGACTGACCTCGGAGCTCTAACGCATCACTCATACCTCCAAACGGAATACGCACAAATCTGCGCCCCATGCTCTCAGCAATAGATTTTGCCAGTGTCGTTTTACCCGTTCCCACTAGCCCTACAAAACAAAGTATTGGCGCACGACGGGCAAGCGCGGCAACGGCGATATGTGCATCAACTGCAATTTCCCCGTTAGCCCCCTCAACTTTGGTACTTTGATTTTCTTGCCAGCGCTTAGCATTGAGCTGTAACACTGCTAAGTATTCAAGTAGTCTGTCTTTAACCGGCTGCAGGCCGTAATGATGTTTATCCAGGATTTGTTTGGCAGCAATTAAATCTAATCTGTCAGTGGTACGAATACTCCATGGTAAACTCACGACCCAATCGATGTAGCGAAGCATTTGCTCTATGTGTATGCGAGCTGTGATATCGCCCTCCAAACGCGTAATTTCCTCGAGCTGATCAACAACCCTATGCTCAAGATCCGGAGGAAGGTGCACCTCAGGCAGGAGCCTGCGAAACCGGGCGACATCATCTGTAAGTTTGGACATAAGCTTATTCTATATTATTCTGAAAATACATTTTAGAGGAGAAATAAATTGGTAAAACATTAAGCGCACTTGGAAGAAGTAAATATCTTTCAAAATTCCCCCTCTCCATTTGTATGAAGAGGGGGATATCTTTACAACTATATCTTAAAATCTACGTCCGCCACCTCGGCCACCAAATCCACCTCGGGATCCACCTCTGCCGCCACCAAATCCACCTCGGTCACCACCGGCTCTAGGAGGCCTGGCCTCGCGCGCTGGAGCTTTGGCTGCATCTTCGCCAAAGAGCATGGAGAGATTGACACGATGTTGCTCGTCTATCTCCATCACGCGTACTTTGACTCGGTCGCCTATTTTGACAACTTCGTTTGGATCATTGACGTAGTTTGTCGACATTTGTGATACATGGACGAGTCCTTCTTTTCCTGGAAGGATTTCGACAAATGCTCCAAATGGGAGGATGCGTTTGACTTCACCCTCATACTCTTCGCCAGCTTGGACGTCTTTGGTAAGACCCTCAACCCAAGTGACAGCTTTGGATACTGACTCCTCACTGAGACTTGAGATTGTGACAGATCCATCATCCTCTACATCGACGACTGCCCCTGTAGCTGCAATGATGGAGCGTATCATACGGCCTCCAGGGCCTATGACTTCACCAATCTTTTCGGTAGGAATCTTTACGACCTGGATCTTTGGCGCGAATTTAGAGACACTCTTGCGAGCGGCTGGAATCGTAGATTTAATCTTTTCCAAGATAAACATACGAGCTGCATGTGCCCTCTCGAGAGCTCCTTTGACCATCTCGTCAGTGAGTCCGTCGACCTTGATATCGAGCTGTATAGCTGTAATACCATTGACAGTGCCCGCGACTTTAAAGTCCATGTCTCCTGCAAAATCCTCAACTCCTACGATATCTGTAAGGAGTTCGTATTTGTCGGTTTTGCCGTACTTGTCAGTCATCAGTCCCACAGAAATTCCGGCGACTGGTTCTTTGATAGGTACTCCTGCGTCCATCAAGGCAAGAGTCGAGCCACAGGTAGATGCCATAGAGGTTGAGCCATTACTGGACATAATCTCTGAGACAAGTCGTATGGTATATGGAAACTCACTCTCGGGTGGAATCACGGCTAGCAGTGCGCGTTCAGCCAGTGCACCATGGCCAATCTCACGGCGATTTGGTACTCCCACACGTCCAGTTTCGCCTACTGAGTAAGGAGGCATACTATAGTGATGGATATAGCGCTTTGACTCTTCGCCGGCTGGAGACTCTATGAGTTGCTCCATGGACGGTGTACCTAGGGTTGCGATCGTGAGCGCCTGGGTCTGGCCACGCTTAAAGATGGCACTTCCGTGTGTACGAGTGAGTACTCCGACAGACATCTCTATCGGACGAATCTCATCGATTTTGCGTCCATCGACACGCTTTTTACTGGTGAGCACATCGTTTCGGATTTTCTTTTTAAAGAGTGTATCCAATGCCCCCAATACATCTTTGGTGGTGTATTTGTTCTCGTATGCTAGCGCAATTTTTTCAGCAAGTTGCCCTATCTCTGAACCACCATTTTCTTTGGCAGCGTTTTTGACAAACACTTCTTCCATCTCGGCTTTGTAATCTTTGTAGATTTTGTCCATGAGCTCATCAGATGATGCGGTCTCAGGTACTGCCATCTTGGGCTGTCCCACCTCTTTGACCAAGTCATTTATAAGGTCAATGACTTTGCCATTGGCATCTTTGGCTGCCATGACGGCATTGTAGGTAACCTCATCTGTGGTTTCACAAAATCCGCCCTCAAGCATGACAACTTTTTCGCGCGTACCACTGATGATAAAGTCAAATTCACTGTAGGCCTGTTCTACTACCGTAGGATTGACCATGAGGTTTGAGGCTCCACCATCTTTACCATTTACATACCCCATACGAACGCCACTGATAGGGCCTTTCCATGGGATGGGTGAAATAGCTAGGGCTGCTGATACAGCCACAAGTCCTAATACATCTGGATCATTCTCTCCATCCACAGAAAGCACTGTGATGATGACCTGGACGTCTCTTTTGAAAGATTTTGGAAACAGTGGGCGGATGGATCTATCAATGACGCGAGCCGCTAGCACTGCATCGTCTGTAGGGCGACCCTCTCGCTTGACCCAGCGACTCCCTTTGATACGACCACCAGCGTAGAGTCTCTCTACGTACTCTACTGAGAGTGGGAAATAATCAAGGGTACTTTCTTTTGATGACACCATGGCTGTAGCCAGCACCATCGTCTCACCGTATTGAGCCAAGACCGCGGCTGATGCTTGCTCAGCGAGTCTACCTACCTCTAGAGATAGTGTACGACCCCCAAGCTCAATGGATTTTTTTACAATTTTCATATTCACTTCCTCCTTTACCGCGGCAATACAGACCGTGCTGTTGCGTAGGTGTACTTCCCTTCAGGTGGGAAACAATGTGTTCGATAGATAAGCAAAATGCTTGAGGATACGAGTGGATGCTCTGATCTAAATTTTTTATTGAGAGTCCTGTTCGTTCTTTTGGTCAAATTCTTATCTCTGTCGTTCTTTTTCCTTCTATACAAATACTATACTATGATTTCAATTAGAAATGGAAGCAGCTGGTCAAATGAGCGCGGGGCAAGTAGTGCTTATTTGGACAAACCAAGCTTTTTCAAAACATCCTTGTAGCGATCTTTGTCACGACTCTCTAGATAGTTGAGGAGTCTGCGGCGCTTACTGACGATTCCAAGTAAGCCTCTGCGACTGTGATTGTCACCTGGATTTGATTTGAGATGCAGTACGAGTTTTTCGATGCGCTTGGTGAGAAGTGCTGCTTGTACCTCGGGGCTGCCTGTATCACCCTCTTTCACCTGAAACTGAGTGATAACTTCCATTTTTTCTTCACTTGGAGCAAGCATGTCCTCTGCCTCAACTTCGGGTTTGGTAGCTGCTTTTGCGGCCTTTTTGGGAGCTTTGGCTGTGGCTACTTTGACGGTTTTGGCTGGTTTTTCGGCCTTTTCTGTAACCTTGACGGTAACTGGCTTTTCGGCCTTCTCAGTGGTCTTTTTGATTGTTTTTGGCATCTTGAGTGTTAAAAACGGAGCCTTTTATTGGCTCCAACCTCACTAGTATAGCAAAAAGG
>CAZPNL010000051.1:0-1103 GCA_964588145.1 uncultured Gammaproteobacteria bacterium | reverse complement strand
ACGCTCGAACAAGAAGATTCTGAAGCTTGAAACCCTATCTAGATTGCCGCGTCACCTTTACTATGCCAATCTGTTCCTCGCAATGACAATCGTTCTTGTCGAAACTCGAGGTACGAAGCACGAAACTCGAAGACCTTAATTTTCACCCTGCAAAACCATATCCTCCGTTGTTATTCTCGACTTACGCTCGAACAAAAAACAATAATGGAATAATATAACAATTTACTAGCCACTAACCTCTCATCTTTAAGCTCTAAACTCCTCTCCCTTCAATCTCCTCTACCCACACGCCACTGCCTTTGCTACAGTATATATATGAAGAAAGTAAAAAATCTTGCACGTATTATATATCTAGCTAGACATCACTCGGTCCACCAACTTCTGGGCTTAACTTATCTTGTATGGATATTTTCCTTGTGGCAGATACCTTTGACCGCCCAATATCTCCTACTGGGTATTATCTGCAATGAACTTATTGATCTTGATCATTTTATGTATGTATTTTGGTATGGTCGCAACTCAAGTTACGGGAAAAAATTTAACAACACGCTTCGAAAAAGTGGATTTATCAAAGCAGCCCAGTTTATGTCCGAACATCACAAGCGACTAACAGGTGTTATCAGTCACAACGTGTATGTCTGCGCAACGCTGGCTTTGGCAGCTACGTACTGTTTCAGCAGTAGACAAATACCTCAAACCATACTCCTGGGTGCCTCTGCAATACACCTAGGTTTTGATATGATTGATGATTTGTGGTTTCTAGGCCACCTCAACATGAATTGGTTCTTCCCCAGAAGAGGCATACGACTGGCCAAGAAGTTGGCGTTTTAAAAGATTACTTACTGATACTCAATACTTTCTACCATTTGATCAAAGTATAATTTATTTGCATTCCCTCTAAACATGAGCACCATACTCGCTTCTGCAGTGAGTGGGATATACGCATGGCCATTCATGTCTGTTGGATCTTTTGCAGTAAATATGACTATGGTGCGCGTGCCTACTTGCCGACGAGTCTCAATCATGTCTGATGTATCAAATCTGTCATTTGTGCCAATGTAGCCTGTGACTATGATGTCCCTATTGGGTTCTTTATTGCTCTT
>CAZPNL010000050.1:0-10143 GCA_964588145.1 uncultured Gammaproteobacteria bacterium | reverse complement strand
TTGAGGGAGAAACCAGAGAGTTTCGAAGAATATACCTACAGAAGCCTACATCATATATAGGCTTTTTCTTTTCTTCGAAATCCCATCAGGTAAAAAATCAGCACATTTACAGCTCAAGAAGTAACCCAGATTTCCGCAAATCAACTTGCGCTTATCTTGTTACCCATCTTGCGCTCATCTGTAATTCATATGGCAGCTAAAAAAATCAAAACCTTAGTCAAACTCAATCTCCCAGCTGGTGAGGCTACGCCTGCTCCTCCAGTAGGACCAGCCCTTGGCCAACACGGTATCCCCATCATGGAGTTTGTCAAAGCCTACAACGAACGCACCGCCAAACTCAAAGGTCAGATCATCCCTGCAGTCATCACCGTATTTGAAGACCGTACATTTACCTTTATCACAAAGCTTCCTCCAGTATCAGCAATGATTGTCAAAATGCTTGGTATTCCAAAAGGCAGTGGTAAACCCAGTCGCGAATCAGCAGGCAAACTTACCCGCGCCCAAGTGGAGCAGATAGCCAAAGACAAACTTCCAGATATGAATACAGATAGTGTCGAGGCTGGTATGAAAGTCGTAGCAGGCACAGCCCGCAGTATGGGCATTCAAGTCGAAGGATAACCTATTATGGGAAAAATTAGATCAGTTACTCTTGGTGATGAGGAAAATGAAAAAGAGCAAAAAAGGAAAGCTGACGCTCGCCGTGCTACCAAACAATCCAAAAAAGCAAAGTCCGAAGATGAGGAAAAAGCTTCAGATGCTCCAGCTGTAGAAACTACGACAGAAGCCGCCACAGTAGACAAAAAATCAGAAAAAGGCTCTCGTGGACCCAAAGTACACGGCAAAAAATATGTTGAGATGCGCAGCAAAGTTGATTTCAAAAAACTCTATCCAGTTGCAAGTGGCGTAGAACTCGTCAAAGAGACCAGTTTTTCAAAATTTGATGGTACAGTAGAGCTTCACCTCGTGCTCTTTGAACACGCCCTCTCAGACAACAAAGATTACCGTGGCAGCGTAACCCTTCCTCATGGTACTGGAAAAACCATCAAAGTAGCCATTGCAGACGAAGCACTTATCGCCAAAGTCGAATCAGGCACAATTGATTTTGATATCCTGGTAGCCTCCCCATCTATCATGCCTAAGCTTGCCAAAGTCGCTCGTGTCCTGGGTCCCAAAGGGCTCATGCCAAATCCCAAAAATGGTACAGTCAGCCCTGATCCAGAGAAACGCGCCAAGGAGCTCGCAGGCGGATCTGTAAATTTCAAGACCGAACCAGAAAACCCGATCATCCACCTCTCAGTGGGAAAAGTGTCTTTTGATACCAAAAAGCTTGTTGATAACATCCAAACAGTGCTCCAAACCATTGGCCGCACAAAGATTAGTCGAGCCACGATCAGTGCCACGATGAGTCCTGGAGTAAAACTAGCGATTGTCTAAAGATCATTCCTCAGCACTCCACACAAGCGCTTAGCACTTTATAGACGAACCCTTGTCAATTTAGCACAAGCGTCAAGCGTCCCGCTTTCGCTCAGGCTGCGGCGGGCAGGCAAGCGTCAAGCAATAGTATACGCTTTGAACTATCCTGCCAGGCCTCTTGCCTACAGGCTACCTTCCCACCTGGCTACCCCTGTCTTCCCCTTATTCTCCATCTTGACGAATAATTCATATCGTGACTACACTTAAAATGAATACAAATATTTCTCAAATCGTCTATTTGTTATTCAGATATTATATTTCCCTGCCCGGTATGCGTAAAAAAGCAAAAGTTGTCAAATCCTCTCAAACCAATAAGGTGGTATCCAAACACCCCAGCAAAAGACTTTTTCAAAATATACTCTTTTTTAATTTAGTCGCCATAATCATAGTTATCGCAGTTGTGACTACCCAAAATTTTCTCCAAGCTGCTACTGCGCCACAAAAAATAAAACCCAACAAAGGTGCGGTTACCGCAACTGCTACGGACAGGATCATCGTGAAGTATAAAAACAATGTATCTGAGGCTCAAAAAAAGGTTGTTCGCACACGCACCAAGCTTTCCAAAAAATCAGCAATTGGAAAAATACAGACCCAAACAGAGACACTCTCAGTCCCATCAGGCACTGATGTCAATAAACTTAAAAATGACCTCAAGACCCAAAATACCGAAATAGAATTTGCTGAGCTGGATAAACTTATTACACCAGACGGCACCACAAATGACCCAAATCTAGGTCAGGCCTGGCAACTTTCCAAAACCCAAGCTCTTCAAGCATGGGACCTCTCCCATGCTGATGGGGTCATCATAGGCGACTGTGACACAGGTTTTGACAGTGGGCATCCAGATTTATCTTCAGCATTTATCGCAGCGCTTGGCATAAACATAGTAGACGGTACAAAAAACTGGTCACCAGTTATCCAGCATGGCACATCCACTGCAGGCACCATGGCAGCGATTGCAAACAATGGCACAGGTGCATCAGGAATAGCATGGGGCGCACGTATTATCCCTGTGCGCATATCAAATCTGAGCAATGGTGCTGCCTACTACAGTGATGCAGCAAATTGTATTACGTATGCTGTGGATAATGGAGCAAAAGTTGTCAATTTATCTTATCGAATGGCTGACTCTCTCACGATAGATGCAGCAGCAAGGTATGCGGAAACAAAAGGTGCGGTTGTTGTCGTTTCTGCAGGCAATGACGGCCTTGCCCAAAGTTGGCCCTCGCTCACATTTCTGGCAGTTGGTGCAACAGACGCAAATGATGCCAAGGCTAGCTTTTCAAATACCGGAGCCTATGTAGATGTAGTTGGACCTGGGGTAAGCGTATTTGCTCCATATGGAGCAACTGGATACGCATATGTGAGCGGTACTTCGTTTTCTGCTCCTATGACCTCAGGCTTATTGGCACTTGTCTTTGCAGCAAACCCTAGTCTCACAGCTGCTCAAGCCAAACAAATTATTATAGATACAGTAGATGATCTAGGAAGTGCTGGAAAAGATGACACATTTGGGTATGGACGTATAAATGCCCTAAAAGCTGTTTCCAAAGCCAAATCAACCACAGGCACTCTCCCTAGCCCCACTTCTATATTACAGCCCTCGCTTGCTGCAACAGTTACTCCCACACCGACACTCTTACCAGTCCCATCAATTTCAAAAAGTCCATCTCCTTTTCCATCTATCGTTAAAACACCTACGCCAACATTTATTCCAACCCCTATTGCCACACGTACTCCTACTCCAACACCATCTAGTACTCCGACGCCTACTTTTACTCAAACACCCTCCCCTACGCCTGATATACAGAAACCGACGGTAACGCTCTTGTCTCCGTCAAATAACGCTAAAGTTACAGGCACAATCTCACTCCAAGCATCCGCCACCGACAATATCTCAGTCACAAAGGTAGAATTTGTACTGGATACAAGCACGCTCATACATACAACAATGGTAAATCCGTACCAAACGACATGGAATTCCAAATCGACTGCAAATGGTAGCCACCAGCTGACAGCGAAAGCCTACGATCAAGCAGGCAATATTGGTACAAGTTCAATACTGATAAACGTAGACAATGACACCACACCCCCCGTTGTAACCGTACTTAGCCCCACAACAGGCGAAACCATCATGGGAAATTATCAAATCAAGGCATTT
Source organism: uncultured Gammaproteobacteria bacterium (assembly GCA_964588145.1). Classification (GTDB taxonomy): domain Bacteria; phylum Patescibacteriota; class Microgenomatia; order UBA10105; family UBA927; genus CAZPNL01. Next base: position 6,509 of record CAZPNL010000050.1, on the reverse strand, counting down.
GTAACAGACAATGTCATAGTAGACCATGTAGATGTACTTTTGGCAGACCAAACCCCAGAAACGCTCATCTCAACTCTCCGCGCCTCACCCTACTACTACACCTGGAATACAAACACCCTCACAAATGGAGCGCACATACTCAAGGTCCAAGCATATGACGGCCAGGGCAATACCAGCGCAACAACAGTCAAAGTGACTGTACAAAATGACAAACGTGCTCCCAGCATATCATTTGTGACTCCAGGCGTAGGCTGGATTCTCTATAACATCATACCCTTTCAAGTAAATGCATCAGATGATGTAGGTGTAACAAAAGTAGTCTATAGTTTTCCAAATTCTCTATCTCCCGTCACAGTATCATCTAGCCCGTACAAAACCTCTATAGACACAAGAAAACTTGCAAATGGCTTTACACTGCTTACGGCCACAGCCTACGATACTGCAGGAAACACCAGTACAACATCAGTCCTGACGTATGTAAACAATGATTTCACACCGCCAAGCCTGAGCATCACAAATCCTAAAAATGGTGGCACTGAACAAGCGGGTCGATCTATCAAGCTCAAAGCGCAAGCAACTGATAGTACTGGAGTCAGAAAGGTTGATTTTTATACTCTGGCAGGGTCAAATACAAACCTACAAAAACTCGTCTGCACAGATTCAAATAACCCTTACGAATGTACCTGGATTATGCCTTCAGGTCGTGGCTTATCGTACACAATCACAGCAGTGGCTTATGACTTGTATGACCAAAAATCCTATGCAAGTGTAAAGATCACATCTCGATAAACACACACTACACTTTTTGTCAGCACAAAATGTCACACCTAAGCACCTCATAACTCCTCGCTGTAATGAAGTAGTCATGCCTTAGATGAACGGCGTACACCACTTTACAATCTGTAACATGTGTACATCATCCACTCCTCCAAAAATATTATGAAACAGATTGACGTACTGGTTTATCAAAATTTGGATATGTGACGACAAGTGTCTTATCACCGACTTTAATGGCACACTCACTAAAATCAAACACCATGCGAGTGGCCGAGGCGTTTGAAGTTTGTTGAGAAGCCCTATCCGGCGAAACCGTATCAGTCATATTGTCACCTCCTTTCGAGAGGCGTGTAGCCTGAAAATTGTCTTGTTTATTGTTGCGTATATATCCCATATATATTTCACCCCCTGCTCAAGCAGGAACTATGTACCGATTTATTCTTATTTGTACTTGCGTTCATAATTCTATTTCTAGATTCATGGCGCTTTATCAATTTGCCCTTCGACTGCCTCCGCCAAGGCGGAGTTCGCTCAGGGAATAATTTCCCCTTGTCTCTGGTCTCAGGTCACTTGATGCATTTTTTCCTAAACGTTCTAAATACTCAGTTCTTTGTTCAATGTTTTTTAATTTCACCCCCCTGCTCAGGCAGGAATACTCCATTCAAAATTTACCTTGTACCTATTTCCATTTCCCGTATCTTAGTGCCATACAGGTGCTCGCAAATGTTGGTTAAGGAGGTGCACATGTCTAGATTGGTCTAGGCCGTATACCACTCTTCCTTCACCGGAGGCGATGGCATCATATTGCACCTTTTCCTCCCACTCCACGAACTTGTTTACCTTTGTGTACATTGGCTCACCAGTTGTGTGTTTCATATGGGTGTAGTATCGCGCGAGTTACAAATCCTTGCTTGACAGATTATCTGACAAAAATTTGTCAGAAATATGATTTAATGCTATACTTTGCTCTGAAATGAACTCACAAAAATGGTTCTCGTCAGATCAATACAATTCATACTCCACCCTATGGCTACAAGCCATAGCTAGACTTGAAAATATTGCTATCATATTTCCGCCACGAGCAGACAGACCTCGCAGGATCGATCAACTTTTACATGATGAAATCAAAATTAAAAAGATCATAGGCCACCCAGTTATTTTTCAAACGCTAGATTTAGATATCATTGATGACATGGATGATTTATATGAAAACACTGCATCACATTTAAATGTGAGAGGAATACAAAATAGACATAAAACATTTGAAGAATGGATGTCCTATTTTGAAAAACAAAAAACGATATTGATTATTGTTCTTAATGAAGCAGAAAAATACCTCACCCCACACGGAAAAATTATACTTGAATATTTTGCCCAACTCTCTAGCAAGTATGATCCGTATTTAAAAATTATCAGCGTCTTTGAAAAAAATATTCTTCATCCTTCAATGCATATATATTTACCCTCAACAACTTCTCTATATGCAAATATTTCTTATTATCCATTATATAACCCAGATGATACATATAAATTAATACAATATCTATCGCTTCGCTGGGGCCTCCATGTTACACGAAAAAATTTTCTCAAAATATATGAACAATGTGGTGGTCATCTCTGGCTTGTAGCTGATGCACTAAGACAGCTCAGTATAAACGCATCCTGGGATACATTTCGTGACAGTTTTCAAACGAGATTACAACTAATTACTGACGCTATGCTCCCTTCTGAAAAAGCACTGCTCAATAAAAATATAAACCAAATAACAAACAATCAAACCTTAGATAAACATAGCCTGAGCTACCTAAAGCATATGCGTTTTCTAGATACAAAAAATACCTGCCTTGTCCCTGCGCTTCAAAAATTTATACAACCGCAGATACTACAACAAATACATTTTTTCATATCAAATAATAAAATATATCTCAACAATATCAACATCGATAGATACTTTTCCCGTAAGGAAAAACGGATATTTCAGCTTTTATTACAAAATACACAACAAATAGTTGACAGGGATACAATAGCTCTAAATATTTGGCCAACACAGACACAGGAGCATTATTCAGACTGGGCTATAGATCAACTCATAACTAGACTGCGTAAAAAAATTCGAGAGATCACGACCACAAATAATCTGATACAATCTGTACGTAACAAAGGATACCTGTTCAACCTTCCTAAACAATGACACATACACCTGAAAGAACCTCACGTGTGGAATCTGAGTCGGCAGTCGCCGGATATTTAGATAAATACCTTTCACAGATAAACCTACCCGGATATACAGATATTCTCGATCGACAAGGTCTGCATATACAACCAGATCATCTCGCACAAGAGATAGACACTATCACAACCGCACTTCTACCCAATGAGCCATCTAAAGAAGAAATTCGATTATATGGAGATAAACCCAGATACATAGCTAGTGGTCAAAATATGGATCTACGATACTGGACAGTTGCTGAAAAACGATTAGCTGATGGATACTTTTGGGATCCAGACTTAGATATCATGGTCAAAGGTCAATCTATAGATACCGTCTTGGAGAGGTTATTACATAATTTATCTATAGACGATCCAGGCACAGAAGTATATGGCAGAACCCAATATACATATGCAGGTACATATTTTGATATTAATATATCAATTGGCACAATTCCCACCGTTAATATCAGAAATATAGTTGTATCATTTTATCCAAAAAATAATTCATCTGATACACATCGTATATATCATCTTGATATAAGCGAACAAACAGAAAAACCCATTGTCGTTGCTCGTGAAAAAAGAAAAGGAAGCACATTTAGTTGGCAAGATTTTGGTTATGCTCAACTTACGAAACAAAATGGTCACACATTTTACACAGTTGACAAAGACGCACTCCGCTGGCTCCATAGACCTATTGAAATTTACGCATATGCACGAACATCGTATGACATGCTTGAGCATATTCTTCGTGCAACACGTATGTCCTGCATGCATCCCCTCAATCAAATTAAGCTCAGTGATGGCCAAGTGCTATCACTGATAAATTTTGACATGTTTGCACCGCAAATGTGGAGTCCTACAATCCTAGATGAGCATGACGGAAGTAGAATTACCATTTCTCGTTTATTCTCAGATATTGTTCCAGATGCAAATCTCAAACTTCTGGTTGATGATTTAGATACAAGCTTGCGATTTGATCCATTCCTCACAGTTCTTGCCCTTAGAAGTACTGGCGCCTCTAGGCTTATTCCTGCGCTTGCAAAACTTACACCTTCTGACTGGGAGGCAATACTCAAAAGCGATCGTTTTTCTTTTAAACTAGGAGCAATGGAACAACCTGTTCCTCAAAAAGACCGTACAAATCAATATCTGATTGCACAAAGAGATCTGTACATGAAAACCAATAGAATTGATGGAACAGAATTATTTCTCCTCGCACTCCAAGATGCAGGGCACATTCCGTATGGACACACGCCACCAACACTTAGGTCACTATGGGAGAATCGAATCGATTTTCAGCAACTGCCTGATTTCAAACCAGAAAAAGGTATGATTTCTTTCAAAATAGGCCAACTTGTCCTCACTGGTCCAAAAGGGAACTTTAGCTCAATGAAAATTATTACAGATTCTATAAAAATGCTTCTCGATGATCTTTTAGATATAAGAGACCCCAAAAAACGAATTTTATTGGCGCAAAACATGCTTTTAGGACACATGCCAGGAACGGCAATTTATATAGAAAATAATAAAATGAAACAACGAGATCCCCAAAAAGCTAAAGGCATTCTCAATCGCTCAATGCGAAATATCGGCATATTATTTGACTGCGTTTTGAGAGAAAAATACGGATTAACGCCAAGAGAAATACATAGATTTACAGAGTCATTTTATAGAGCACATTATGATGAAAAAACGTTTCAACACTATCTATTTTTATTGAAATCTACTGGAAAAATTCAAGTTCAGACGCTCACCAGATTAGACTCAAAGCGGCAATTAGTCACGATAGACTTACTCTACCCTGTACATGGTGCATCGCGTCCTCTTGCAAATATCTCAGATAAATTTGTTGAAAAACTCCATACAGATGATACAGAAAAATTAAATAAGGTAAAGCAAAATATTCTTCTTTGGCTTAGCCTTGGCATACCCACATACGAAGCCCTTACCTCACTTCGCACGAAAGATTTTGAATATATTATTTCCCGGTATCCAAATCGTAATTATACGGTGCCATACTTAGAAAATGCCCAAAAAGCAGTACTATCCACCTATGACATTTACGAGGAACAAAGCAATTCCATGTAGTCTATGATCACCATCATACATTGCATCTCAAGCACACATCTGCTACAATACTCTAGTCCTAAAGACAGTAGGTTGTTTGAGGCCAAAAGCCTCAATCCCAAGTCGATTTCGAGCCTACCGAGGGAAAACAGAAGGTTAGAAGATTAGTTATTTAGAAGCTTAGAGACTCTAAGCTACTCATAACTAAGCCTCTAAACTCTCCCTATCCCTCTCTTTAGAGGGATTTTTTTGTTGGACAGGTAACGATACCGACCCTGTCGGGATAGTTTAGCAATACAAATAAATACAAAAGTGCCTTTTTAACATTTTTTACATTAACCGGAGGAAAGCTCTTGAGTATATGGCATCGTGAAGCGGCATCTTGCGCTCATCTTGCGCTTACTCTAGCGCTCATCAATACATATGGCTACACCTAAAAAAGTCGAAACAGTCGAGCACCTAACAGACCTTGTCAATCGCTCAAAAGCACTTGTGTTTGTCGATTACAAAGGCCTCAAACACAAGCAGATGGAAGAGTTCCGCAGAACTCTCAAAAAAGTCGATGCCCGCTTTGCAGTCACCAAAAACCGCTTACTCCTGCGCGCTATGGGCGACAATGGCAAAAATGCCGAGAGTCAGCTCAATAGCACCACAGCCACCCTCTTTGCTATGGGCGATGAGGCAGCAGCAGTCAAAGAGCTTGCCAAATTTCTCAAAGCCGCAGCAGTTGGGAAAGCCCGCGGCGGCATGATTGGCACGACCCCCATGAGTGAAAAAGACGTCACACGTCTGGCAACACTGCCTCCACGCGACGTACTCTTGGGCAAAGTTGTAGGCAGTATGATGTCCCCACTCTACGGACTACACCGTTCACTTTCTTGGAATCTCAATACACTTGTCTGGGCACTAGATGCAATCAAAGCAAAAAAATCTAATTAATAGTAAAAACATTTACCATTTAACATTTACCATTTTAAATGTTATTGAAATGAGGTGAGAACAATATGGCAAAACTTACAAAAGAAGATATCATGAAAGCCGTCGAAGAGATGACCGTTCTCGAACTGTCAGATCTCGTCAAAGCTCTTGAAGAAAAATTTGGCGTCTCAGCAGCCCCAGTAGCAGTAGCAGGCGCAGCAGCTCCAGCAGCTGATGCGGGAGAGCCCAAAGAAGAACAAACAGTGTTTAACGTCGTCCTCAAAGATGCAGGTGCCACCAAAATCGGTGTCATCAAAGTCGTCCGTGAGCTCGTCCCAACACTTGGACTTCAGGATGCAAAAGCACTCGTAGATGGAGCTCCCAAAGAGGTCCTCTCAGGTGTCAACAAATCAGCAGCAGAAGAAGCAAAGAAAAAGCTCGAAGCAGCTGGTGCAAAAGTCGAACTCGCCTAAGCGTGAGTTTTATGTTGAAATTTCAACTCCCCCGCCGTCCAGGCGGGGGTTTTGGTAGGA
>CAZPNL010000049.1:1365-10258 GCA_964588145.1 uncultured Gammaproteobacteria bacterium | reverse complement strand
TCATATCCTATAGTTGCCAAATCACCCCAAATTTGATATAGTTAAATCTTCAATTATTACATTTCTTAATTCTTTTTACATAAATCTATAGAGAAAAATTTATAACATTTTTCCCAAAGGGTTCATATGCGAAAACCAGATATTTTAAATTTTGTCATAGCGAGCGCTCTCGCATTTAACGCAGCCTGTGCTGCTGCCCCTAATGCACCTAAACTAGAATAAGAGCAACCTGTACCTAGCTCAACCTGGGTCATCGATGGACCTCCAGACCCAGACACTGAAAGGCAAGTCTTGTTAGCAGATGGGCGTCAAATTGCTCAAATTGCTGCCATGGCAGGAGTAGCACTTTCACATAGACAACTGGAGACTATCACTCAAAGGACGCAAGTGGCTCTCTACCCATTTACTACTGGCGACACCACATACTTTACAAATGATCGATGGTTCGCAGATTCATTTCAAAAATTGACCCAAGACCCCAAGGGCAAACTAAAATGGCAAGATTATGAGTTTTCCTACGGCGTCTTTGTCTATCAACCACCAACTGACACCCAACCTAAAGCAAAATATTTTAAATTCCTCAGAGATCCAAACGCTGCCGCAAATGAAGTAGGTATCATGCGCCACTCTCTCACCCAACAGGGCGTCAGTACTGATAGAGTACGCACACTCATCCCTGAAACAACATCCATCAGTATAGGCGGCCAAAACATCCATATAGTAGAAGTTCCAGAATTTCAAGGGACACTTCGCGATCTACTAGACGCAGTAGAAATCACAAATGATCCCAAGCTACTCGCTGCTGCACGCAAATTTACTGTACAAACATTTCTCAATATTCGATCCAATGATAGCACGGCATTCAAAAACTTTGATCCAAACAAAAGCAATATTGGCCTCATAGACATAGATGGCCAGATACACGTGATACAGTACGATGTCACCCCGGGTGGTGGCATAGCAAACTTTAGTCCCCAAACGCTACATGAGACCACCAACAGTTGTCTGGCAGATATGTTTTCCAGAGTTGGCATAGATGTGACGAATACATCACAACAAGAAGAGATTATCAAGCTCATTAGAAACCATAACGAACTTAGTCTCCACGCAACAGGACTCACTGACGATGCAATCCGCGCTGGACTCTCACAAATTGGTCGTGAATTAGACTACATTGATCTTGAAATAATTCGTCAAATAAATAAAACACTTGATGCTGCTGATACGATTAAACAAGAAGCCGCAGCAGCTAGTCTATTAAAACAATTTTTTACTGCAGCAGGCAGATTTGCACTTGGCGCCTCCCGAACACTAGATGCGTATTCATGGATATATCCTATTCTCGAGGTACAGCAAGAAATGCAAAATATAGGCGCACTGATAAAACGACCTGATAGCAAAACAGACGCGACACCGTTTCAACCTCACCTCTTGGCCAGCGGAGATTCAGTACAGTTAAACGTATTATATGACTCTACCCAGGAGTTAAAAAGACGCATGCTTGATGATATAGTCGCCTGGGGGTCACTGCCTCCACCACAGCTTCAAGTCACACCAAACCCAGCCAAAGATTACCTCAGAACAAAATACCTGGAAATTTTAAACATTGCATCAGTGTTTGGGCTAGACGATCAACACATACAACCACTGATTGATGATCTTATACAAGATGACAACATAGCGCTTGCAGCACCACTATATTATTACTTACAAGAATTCTTTGGGTATAACCCCGTGCAACAGACACTCGATATACCCCTTACATACACATCACTTCGCATAGCACAGCCAGACGGCACCATAGCAGACACCCTCATATGGCGTCACACCCTACCGGATAGTACAACCATTGGCCTTTTTGTAGATACCAAAACAAGCAGTGGCTGGCAACGATCTATCCACCCAGATCAATTGAATGCCAATTTTATGTACGATACAGTCATCGTCAGATTTGATATAGATGAAAACAGTCAAACCTCCAAACAAATGCAACTCTCATTTACATCCCCCTTTTTACAACCCTCAGCAGGCCAGACTCCCGAAAGTGTACCTATACCAGACGGTTCTCTGGGCATGACCATTACCATAAGTGATATTGATAAAATCACTGCAGACACACCCACGTTTGAACTCACGTGCTCATTGGGCACATTGCCTATTGCCGCGACAGGCTGGCCGAAGCCCGAGACACTGAGCTATCATCAAGCAGTAGCCAAACCTTGACCAAACACAGGATGCTATACAACACCCCACTCCCCGCTCAAACAAGGTATCTCCGTGCCCAAAAAGCACTAGCACTACCCATTGACTTCCCACCCAATATATCCTATAATATTTTAACCCTCTAGGCACCAGGTACGATACTTTTGGTGCGTATAATACAAAAAAATATTATGAATACACCGGATAAATTGCGAAGAGCTTTATTAACAGGTGCACTAGCCTTATCTGCTGCTGGTTGTGATTCATCACCCGTAAATATTGCTGCACCTACACAAACAGAAACACAATCTACACCCACACCAATCAAAACAGAGCCCACAAAATATGCAACACCCTGGGCAACTGTAGCACCACCTGAATCTTCTTTTAATTTTTGCCCATCCGATATGCCACTTGGCAATCTAAAGCCAGGAGAAGCACTAAACGCATCTGGAACTGATGGAAAAGGACACAATACCACAGAATTTGTAGAAATTTCCCAAGATAATTTCGAACAAGTGCAAAATTTAAGAATTACTCCTGATCAACTTAAATTTGTCTCTGATGATCCTACAGTAATAAACATTGTCATAATTCCTATTGGTTATGATGATTCTGATTATCGCAATCAAAAAATGGGTGAATTAGTCTATAATCTGTACCGAACAAATCAGAGCCTAAACCTTCAACCAGCATATGTAGATGCAAATTTTCCAATTGGAATTTTGGCATCAAAAACAGGCTTTACACAAATAACAAACGTTCCTACCATTTATGCTGCAATGGATAAAATCCAATCTGTGCTCAAACAACCATACCTACCTCTCTTTGTTGTGAATAATGATACTTATTTAGGTGCGACGTTTGGCGGAGAATCCTTTGACAATCGTTTAGCATCAATAATTACCGGCAATAGCCAAACCCCACTCGGGCTTGCGCTACATGAGATGGTTGGTCATGCCGCGGGCGGGCTGAGTGATGGCTATCATGCATATGATCCCACTGGAGAAATGATTCTAAAAAATACAGAAATATTTACGAGCAATATAGGGGTCAAACCTGACTACATAAAAGAAGCCATTACTGATGATACTCTTTTTTACACTACAGGAGACCGCTGCGGAGAATCACTCACTAAAAAAGTATTAGGACCATCACCATGGAGTCCTATGTCAGATTATTTAATCAACGACAGAGCTATTTTAGAGTTAGTAGATCAAGGAATAAGCATATGGAATGATGTGCAAATAAGACTCATTAATAGAAATATTGAAATCTTACTTCGTACTTTACCTGGTCATGCTTTTTTACAAAGAGAACCCACGCATACAGAAGCAAACATCATAACCCATTTAAGCAATACCAGACCAGACTCTATGAATTACCGAACAACACCAAGAATAATCGCTCAAAGACACGCGCAAATTGTCAATCTGGGACGAAGGGATAAAGCAAGCACTGATAAGCAGCTGGCAAAACTAAGACATGAATTGTCACAATACTAAATAAATGACTACGCTATTTATACTAACCACAAATCACCTCATTCCCCATCCCACCCCTACCCACCAAAACCCAAATATGATTTAATTATAGGATATATATGTCTACCAAAGAAACTACCGCACCATCATTACAAGAACGATTCCAACGCTTTGTCGACCAGATCCCCGGCGTCGGCCACAGCCCACCATGGATATTTCCCGCTGATGCGACAGAAGTAGATGAAAAATATAGCAACAGTAGCATAATTCATGATGGTACACATCCCTACTGGAAAGATGTACTCAGTGGTAGACGCCAAATACATCTCTGGGCGTCAGAAGTCTTTCACAAAATCAAAAGTGGAGATATATCTGGAGCCTGGAAAGATCTCCTTGTCAATTACAAGATGGCAGAAATCATGGACATTGCAGATCGAGCAAGTAACGGACTCAGACTAGCACAACTTGCTGACAACAGAGACCCCACCAACCGCAGCAGATACGGACAACGCATGTTCGAAGCATTCAATGACCCACATCACACAGATCACAATCACGAGCACAACAGACGCGTTGAGCGATATGTAGAGGGTATCATCTGGAACACAAAGTTTCTCCGAAAAAAAGAGTATATCAGGCATTGGATCGATTCTATCTATGGCTACTGCTACGGGCATGACGAGGCGCAACTGATGGATATCCATAAAAATCACATAGAACACCGTTCAAAAAATGCAAAAGACATAGCACTTCAACCCATAGATACCAAAAGTGGACACGGTGTGGCTTCTGCAGTTATGGATCTTGCCAGAGCACACAGATACGCAAAGGAGCGACTCGTTGACATCAATGAGGCGAAACGTATTAAATCCGGACAAGCATATATAGAAATGATTCATGGAGAACCAGAGCTCATGGATCATATCTTTAAAGCCACAAAATCAGCAACTTTTCTCAAGGATGGCAATAAAGATGGCTATACAGGAGATGAGCTCATAAAGACATATTTGCAAAATGAGTTTGACTTAACAACAATTTCCCCGCACCAAGCCATGGAAATTTTGAGATATCTGCGCGAATATAATCGTGATGGGAAAAAATTAAACTATTTTCAAAAAGTCCCAGAGAGTAAATATGGCATAGACCCTGATTTCGAAAAAGAGTATGCAAAAGAATTACAAGCCCTTTGGGAAGACAAGGGGGCGATCCTTTCGAATCTTTCTACCAAAGACAAACAAGCACTTCATCTGGCTACTGAAATTGCCATCAGAGCAGACCAACTCGAGTGGGTAGGCCCTCAGGTAGAACGAATTGTTCGCACCATCTCTACCCAAAAATCTCTCGATCGCCCTGTATGGCCTACGGCTGAGCAACGAGCACAATTGCATCAAAAATACAATAAAGATGGTACAAAATCAGATCTTGATGTGATGGGAGCACTTGTTCATGCAGAGTCTGGAGACTTAGGATCTGCTCTTGATAGTGACGCCAGGCGCATCATGTGGGAATTTTTGCATTTAGATGAGATCAAAACCTCCACGCCTCTTTCGTATTCTGAATACCTACGAGAAATATATCGAGATAGCGCCATCATGGGTATCATCGCGTTCCGCCAGATAGGAGCCCAGATGATGGCAGGAAATCTCACAGAAGTAGATACCATGTACAAGCGTCGCATCAAATCCGTCACCAAAAAGGCTCTGACAACCGCCCGAGTCCCCGCCACTACGATAGCAGCTATACAAAAAGATCCAGAGGCGGCCGACCGTATGCCAGATCTCATTGCTGAAGCAATAGCTCAAGCAGGCAAACCAGAGTACGGGATACGGTACAAAGAAAAAGTAGCAGAACTGATAGCCGAACGAGACAGATTTTTTGCACAATTTGTACGAAAACCAGGCACAGGATCGTATACAGCAGAGGACATACATGCATTTCAAGATTTTTGTACAACAATCCTCATGGAATTACGAGAAAAGTATAACCTTTCAGACAAACAGTACAACACATATCTCAAACGGGTAGCCCAAGGGAAGTATTCTCGCGCACTCCCCTATACCGCCTACGACTCATTAGGAACCCCAGATAAGATCAGAACATATAAACAACCATCTCCACCCACCTCAGATAAATATTTTAATGATGAACCTACACTTACTTCTGAGCTGGGCAAAAGAGACGTATAATCACCCATTGAATCATTAGAAATAGTAAGACCACAAGGAGTCCAACCCTATACTTTTTCTGTAAATTAAATCAATACACCCTTACGCAAACACTTCATCATATTTAACAACCACGAAATAGTTCAGCCCACCTCCGATGTGGGATCATTATTCACTGCCCACCTCCGAGGTGGGCTACGGTTGACACATCGGGATATTTGGCTATAATAAGCCGCAAAAGTAGACATGCTGCCCCGACATGCTCTTAAGAGTATATTCATGCCAATTCGCACAACGCCACTGGTTACTGATCATTACTATCATGTGTTTAATCGTGGAGTAGAAAAACGAGCAACATTTACACATATCAATGAATATGAACGATTTCTATTAACGCTCACATATTACAAATATGTAGATACGCATCCGAAATTATCAAAATTCTTACAACAATCAACTGCAGATCGCAAACGTCAATTAGCAAACAAACAACAATCAGTCGATAAATTGGTAGAAATAATTTCATATTGTCTTATGCCAAATCATTTTCACCTTCTCTTAAAGCAAAATACAGCAAATGGTATTTCCACTTACATGAAACTAGTACAAAATAGCTATACAAAATATTTCAATACACGTCATGACAACCGTGTTGGCTCACTTTTTCAAGGACAATTCAAAGCCATACACATAGAAGACGAGGAGCAATTACTACATGTGTCTCGCTATATACATTTAAATCCATTCACGAGCGCGGTAGTAAAAACAATCAAAGAATGCCACGCATATCCTTGGTCATCTTGCCATGAATTTATACACAACGTAGATAATATTTGTACAAAACAAATTGTCATGGAACAATTTAGTGGAGATACAGATCAATATACATCATTCCTAAATGATCAAGCCAATTACCAAAAAGAGCTAGAAAATATTAAACATATGATCGTAGAAAAATAACCACGCGTAGATTACTGAGCACTTTTTTGAATTTGCTTGAATTGCGAGAATATTCCCGACGTGGCGAACCTAGACCACCTCCGGTGTGGACAAAATATAAAACCAATAAAAAGGGTCGGGCCACTAGTGGCCCGACCCCCTACTCTTTACAAATTTTTAAATTATCCTTTAAACAAACACTTCATCATCCTTGAAAAGTAGTCCAATTTCTTTGGCAGCTGCTTCTACAGAGTCAGAACGATGTACCACATTTTTGGGTTTGCTCTCACCATAATCTTTACGTATCGTTCCTGGTTTTGCTTCGGCTGGATCAGTAGGTCCACAAATATCGAACACTTTTTGTATAGCACCCTCCCCAGACACCACGATGGCAACTACTGGGGTGGCTGTCATTTGGGCCACGAGGTCGAGGAAAAATGGCTTGTCTTTGTGATGTGCATACCAGATCTCTAGGAGCTCTTTAGTAAGTCGGACCATCTTGAGCCCTCGCACATGGAGTCCTGCACGCTCAAAGCGGTCGATGACTGCCCCAACAACCTTTTTCTCTACCCCGTCGGGTTTGACAAGTACAACTGTTTTTTCCATATATATTTCCTTTCGTGAATAAATGAATTATAGAAAAGTATTATACCTTACACTGGAAGCGAGCAAAAGATACATTTTGGCTATCAATCGCACCATATTTGCCGTTCATGGTATAATATACTATGGGACTAAATATTGAAACACGCTCTCACGAGCCTTTACCTTATCTTCCTAAAAAGATCTCACCTCAATATTTTAGCTGGACACAGTCAAATGAGCCTATCACGGAAGCTGCTCTCCAATATCAATTACATAGATTTGTAAATAATTTTGATGAATATTTTCAACGGTTTATACCTTTAAAGGTGACGTATGAAAGCATATCTCAAACGCCTTTACCCGCTGAATTCTTAATATTAGTTGATACCCCTAATATTATTAATCGTTTTGCAATTCTTGAAAGACGACGTCAACGGAATAGCACGAAATATAATTTTACTTCTATAGATTTAACTGATCATCGCATTTACTCAGTTTCCACAACAAAAAGAGCGTCTAATCAACCATATTGTGAATTTCATTTTTCATCAAATGGTATATTTTCCGATTTTGACGTAGAACGTATTCAAGAGAATATTGAGCTCGGCGTAGACCTAAGAAAACCTGTATATACTCAACTATCTGATGCTATCCATCTTACTGAAAGTGACACTCTCCCGAACCTTTTTTGGCTTCAAAATGCAGTTCAGGCAAACAAGCTTATGCTCTCTACTCACGCAATGACTATTGCCAAAGACACATTAGGCGCCATACGACGAAACCATGCCAGATCAACATAATATCCTATAATTGCAAAATTACTAATAATTTAGTATAATTTAGATTCAATTATGCAAATAGAACGCGCAATCAAAGAACAAAAAACAAAATTTCACCCAGCTCATACACTAGCACAACAAAGAGAAGGAGTGGGATATTTAAGTCTAGATGTCATATTGGATAAATGTGCAAATTTACTTACAAGTAATGAAGCACGATCTGTGACTGTGCGAACAAAAATTGGAAGCAAAAAAAGAAAAATTCAATTTATATTTTTACAAGGCCCAGAAACTCACACCCTCATAACATTTGAGCAAGCAAAACCTGTTCCCAAAAAACCTGAAATCAAAACATATATTGATATTTACACACTAGATAAAGAAATAAAAAAAATGGATAGGCTACATTTTGAATCAATTTCAGGAGGCAAACATACACTCGTAAATGGTCACACAATTGATTTAGATACTGACAAAGACACTGATACATATTTATCAAATTTATTAAGTGGTGAGTATATAAAATCTAGTAATCCTTCATACGTTGAAGCAGGTAGCTCTACCACGACAGATCAGTCTATGCCCATAATAGGATTAGTACGATTAGAACATCAGCTATTTAACAGCATAGTTGATACTTATCATACTAGCAGTGTTGCAGAAGCAATAAATCCCTCTCAGACACCAGTCTCTACACTTGTAGCAGTTTGACTAACCCCTCTTCCTTAGGCTTATTCCA
>CAZPNL010000049.1:0-1265 GCA_964588145.1 uncultured Gammaproteobacteria bacterium | reverse complement strand
TGACTCCTGATTGAACAACTTTTGTGATCTCTCCCATGATGCCAGTGATTGCCTCGGGCACTTTCTCGGTAGCAACTCCAGCAAATATGCTCCAGTAGCCTGTGTCTGCCCAATTGTTATTCGAGCTACGTACGTGGTAACACAGTCCCCGCTTCTCCCGGATTTCGCGAAACAGGCGACTGGTAAATGACACACCCATCAGCACATTAAACACATTCCATGCAAACCTATCTTCACTGCCGCGGGCAAATGTATGCATCCCGATCTCCAGATTTGCCTGTTGGGCTTCGGCTTTCGTAAGAATATCAATTTTTGCCTCATGATCTGCATTTAGACCGACTGCGACGCACGTCTTTTTTTCACCCTTCGGAAGAGACCCATACCACTCAGCTACGTGGTGCTCAAGGCCCGCCTGATCGACGATATTTCCAGCCACCACGACCGTGATCCGGTCAGGCGTGTACCAAGCATCATGATACCGTTGCATAGTCTCAGCCTGCACATGAGAAAGAGACTCTTCTGTGCCGATAATCCGTAGCCCCAGGGGTGTATTTGGATACATCACTGCATGAAACATCTCCTCTACCTTGGCAGATGGTTCATCCTCGTAGCGCTTCATCTCCTCTATAATGACATTGCGCTCCATGTCTATGTGCGATTGTTGGAGCAGCGGATGAAGCGCCAGCTGGGTATTGATATCCAGCCCAAGCTTCCAGTCGGTACTAAGTACTTTGTTGTGAAAATTTGTGATATCGACATCTGTATAAGCGTTTTGGAGCCCACCATTTTTTTCGACTATGTTCACAGCATCGGTTGTGGGGTACTTTTTCGTGCCTTTAAAGACCATGTGCTCGAGGAAATGACTGATTCCAGACACTTCTGGTACCTCGTATCTATTGCCCACCCCGACCATCACACTGGTAGCCACACTACTAACGCCTGGCATAGGAACCGTGATGAGTTTCACACCATTTGCTAGAACCGTACGTATATATGGATTTGTCATGCAGTGTATTGTAGACCTATCACACGTGCCTTGTCCATTGACTAGACCTTACGGAACAATAGAACAATAGAACTATAGAACAGTTTGCCATCATTAAACCCTACCTGTCCTTCGACTTGCCCAGTCTGACTGGGCTCGCTCAGGAAAAACTTACCCCCCGGTTTTCAAGGCTCCGACCTTCACTAAAGTTTCGGCCGGCAAGCGAAACTCTTGTTTTCTAAGCCTCTAAATAACTAAGCTTCTAAACCTCTCACTAAAC
>CAZPNL010000048.1:0-10814 GCA_964588145.1 uncultured Gammaproteobacteria bacterium | reverse complement strand
TCAAATACGAATAATTTGCTGTACGTTTTTGATATAACAAATCCAGTCGCTGCAAAAAATGTAGGTTCAGTAGCAATTACTGCTCCTAGAGCAGTAAAAGTTCAAGGCAGATATGCGTACGTACGTGGAACAAGTGGGGTTTCTATAGTAGATATTTCAAATCCAGCATCACCATCTGTGACAGGTACGTATGGAACCGCTGGTAATCCGTTAGTGCAAGGTGGATATATGTATCTACCGGGAGCTATTGTTGATATATCGACACCGGCTTCTCCTGTGCTTGTTGGCAGTCCGACCTCATTATCACCTCTAGCAGTGTCTGGGAGATATCAAATCGGTACAAGTGGTACTACCTTTTATGTCATGGATCTTGGTGGTGCATATATACAACAATTTGAAGCTGGGGGGATTGAAGCAGGCACACTAAATATTCGTACAAATGCACAAATTAACAATGATTTGGATGTGAAAGGTGCGTTAACGGTAAATAGGAGTTTGTTTGCAAACGGAGGTTTAGCAATTGAATCTAATAATACGTCTAATTCATTGCTTAATGTCTCTGGTGCATCTACTGGTAAGGTATTGGTTTCAGTAAATGAGACTGGCGATCAAGCAATCTTTACCGCTTCTGTGGCTGGTATCACGAAAGTAATCGTGGATAACAGTGGAAATGTGGGAGTTGGAACTTCTGCACCAAATGGCCTTGTGCAAGTCTCTGGTCAAGCTAAAGGAAAGGCGCTATTTGAGCTAAACGAAACTGGGAATCAAAATATATTTGTCGCCTCCCAATCTGGCCAGACGAAATTTATCATTGATAATACTGGTGACGTAGGTATAGGGTCAGGCATCAGTACAGTGTCAGGGCTTCTCAATGTTGTCGGTCAATCCGCCGGTCAGGCCATGGTGCAGCTGGATAACTATGGTGATCAAAGCTTTTTGACTGCCTCCTATGCTGGGCAAACTGTGTTTCAAGTGAAGAATACTCGAATGAATTATGGGCTTCTCAATTTAGCTGGCAAGCAGACGACTGGGGATCCAGCAACCTGTACCGCTGGAGATATCTACTTTAATGATACTGATAACACTATGAAAGTGTGTACCAGCGCTGATACATGGGAGTCTATGGATAATAGTTCAAACTACATTACGGTTAAGATGAAAACCGCAGATCAGTCAAAGAATACAGATAACGCTCTTGCTCAAGATAATGATTTATTTGTAGCGGTAAAAGCATCTGAAAATTGGATATTCCAATTTGATCTGATTGCTCGAGCATCGAGTACTACAGCAGGGCTTAAGCTAACCGTAGCAGCACCTGCGTCACCAACAAATTGTGTGTGGAATTATTCTGCTGATAACAATGCCACAGGAATTGCCAATACTGCGTGTGGTACTGCAAGCGGAAATATTGGTTTAAACACCACAAATACTCATATTGTACTCAATGGTAAGCTTGAAAATGGCTCAAATGCTGGAAACATAGCACTTCAGTGGTCACAATTTACGGCAAACAATGTGACGACAACGATAAGGCTTGGGAGTTATGTCTCAGCCTTCAAAGTACAAGGTGCTGATTTGGCTGAGTTTTACTCAACAGATGACATGAGTATTAAGGAAGGTACCGTAGTGAGCTTGGATCCTGCACGGAAAGCATGGGTACAGAAATCATCCGGAGCATATGATTCAAATGTGCTTGGTATCGTTTCTACAAAGCCAGGTATGGCATTGGGAGATCTGGCAGAGGCTGGTGGAAAGCAAGTACCAGT
The DNA here is from genome assembly GCA_964588145.1 of uncultured Gammaproteobacteria bacterium. GTDB lineage: Bacteria > Patescibacteriota > Microgenomatia > UBA10105 > UBA927 > CAZPNL01. The sequence continues at coordinate 9,048 of CAZPNL010000048.1, read as the reverse complement.
CGCCCTCTCTGGCCGGGTGCCTGTGCGAGTGAGTACAGAAAATGGACCTATCAAGCCAGGTGATTATCTGACGACGTCAAGCGAGCCAGGAGTTGCTATGAAAGCTACGAAAGCTGGTCCAGTCATAGGACAATCTCTCATGAGCTTTGTAGATACAGAGCATATTGGCACAGTATATGTCTTTGTAAAAACCCAATACTATCAAGGGGATGTGAAGTCACTTATTGCTGAGAGCTTGGATGGCGTTACACTTCCAGTGGACCCTGCAACAGCTACGTATTCAAGTAGATTTAGAGATCAGGCGATGCTGGCTCATGTGATGAGGACAAATGCCGCGAGTACGGTAAGCTCGCCAGAATCTGCTATACTCACAGATACGGTTGTGGCCAGTAAGGGTCTTATCACCAGTCGTGTAGTCGCCGATAGTGTGATTGCCAATACTATCGAAACGGCATCAATGTCAGCTCAAGTAGGTACGTTTGATAGTTTGGTCGTGGCAGGTAAGTCGCTTTCAGAGTACGTCAATGGTCTCCTTGCACAAAATACAGCCAAGGGTGTCCTATCACCGGCTCAATCTTCTGGATTTGGAGATCTTATTAGTCCTGTCAGTAGCACCAGTGCTGGTGTAGCTATAGATCTCGGCGACAAGCAAACCTTTAATGTCTTGGGCACCAGTAGTAAGCCAGTTGTCACTATAGATACCTCAGGAAATATCAGTGCCTCAGGTTCTGTGACAGCATCATTTGGAAAGTTTGCAGAGGTTTCTACCAAAGATATAACAGCATCAAATGCTACCGTGTCTGGTGGGTTGACTGTGAACGGTACTATTTCTACCGGTAAAGTTGTGACCCGATTTGGGGATTTGGACGAGCGGATTGGCAGACTTGAGGCTTCACTTTCAGCTTTGACACCAGGACTTACGACAATCACGCCAACGCCGACAGTGACTGTAGCTCCAACTGTGATCCCAACTGCTACTCCTACAGAGGTTGCATCACCAAGTGCCGAGTATATAAATAGTCTCATCAGTGCAGCGCTTGGTAATGCAAATCAAACAGTGCCTGCAGCAGATCTAGGTGCTACATCATCAGCGCTCTTGTCACTCTTCAATGTTGAAACCCAAAACCTGAGTACGGATGTGGTCATGCCAGAGGATCATATCGTGACACTCAATAGTAATTTCACAGTGCTTGGGGCTACAACACTGCAAGATGTAGATGTGCATGGGCGTATGGTGGTGGCAGGATCCGTAGCTTTTGGTACCACAGGTATAGAAAGTGCCACAGCAGGGGAGACCCTCTATATTCAAAAGAACAAGCTCGCGGCTCTGGACATCATGGCTGGTACAGTTGTAGTGACTCCAGGTGGTCAAGTAAATGTGACCGGTAGTCTTTCCGTTAAGGGTGATGTGGAAGTTGATGGTACACTTGGAGTTTCCACAGTGCGTCCATTTGGGGAAAATGATGTGGTAGTGGATCTACGTCAACGCAAGAATGGTACTGACTCAGCTACATTTGGTAACTTTGTCATCCGTGGTAATGGTGGCCAAAATGTTGCGACAGTCAAGCCAGATGGCTCTATGGATATTACCGGAGCACTGAGTGCTAACGAAGTGGCTACCAAGAAGCTCAAATTGGATACCAGTGCCTCAGCTCCACAGCTTGCGAGTATTGGAGAGGCTACATTGCCAGCCGGAGCAGAGAGTATCACAATCAGTACAGAGCGAGTGAGTGCAAACTCCATGATCTTTGTGACACCTACATCCTCTACAGATAAGACTATCTTTGTGCTGGAGAAGACTGCAGGGTCATTTAAAGTAGGGGTCAAGCAGACGAGTGCCGAGGCAATCAAGTTTAACTGGTGGATAGTGAATTAGCCGGGTAGGTTAGTAGGAAGGTAGCTTGTAGCTTGTAGGAGAGTAGCCGGTAGGTAGGTAGCTAGTAGCCAGTAGCTAGTAGGAAGGTAGCCGGCAAGAGGGTAGCCGGTAGGAAGGTAGCTAGTATCTAGTATCTAGTATCTAGTAGGAAACGAGAGATCTAGAGTCGTTGGTCGTTTGAAGATTGTAGTAAAGTCAAAAAACATGTCATGTTGAACTTGTTTCAGCACCAGAACTATAAAAAAAATTTATATAATTTTTGTAACTGGAGAGGAACACAAAAGAATTTGACAGGGTGACGAAGAAGCGTAAGATGTTTCAAAGCAATCTATGATGAGAATCGAGTTTTGTGCCACGATTTTAAGTACAAAAAATTGTCATTGCGAGGAACAGTTAAGATTCGTAAAGGTGACGCGGCAATCTATGCCGGGGAACGAGAATAGGGTGAGTTACGATTTAAGAATAGGGCAAGCGTATTAAATCATAAGAAGGTCGGACCTTTCCAAGGTCCGACCTTTGGGGAAAATTCTTCAATATTTATACAATAACACTCTGCAATATATCTTCGAATTATAGGTATTAAATATATCTTTATCCCATAAGGAGTTTTACTTTATCTAAATGTTATTCAAGGTATTTTTTGCCTTTCTTCGATTTGGATGTTTGTTTGTTGGTCGAAGTTTGTTAGCCTGTTCTAGGCATTTGTTCTAACCATCCTAGGGCATTGGGGAGTATATGAGGCTATTGCTATGAATGACGATTAAGTGCTTGTCAAATATATGAAGTGTGCATCTGATGGCATTGTAGAGGCTCTAGGATTATATGATGAAGATCATTGATTGAAAAATGTGAGTTCATGGTGTATGGGGTTGAGACTGATATTTTTATGGCTGATTTCATAATTATTGGTCCTCTTTATTATCATTGTTTATAATAAAGTATATTTAGATATTTAAAGATATATAAGTTTATATTAAATAGTACTAATGTTTAATCATATTAATGTACTATTTGCGATATTTGTATTTACATAATTATATTAAGTTATATATTGATATATACAATTATTTAGAAAATAGAAGGTAAAAGATGGAAAATAGAGAAAATGTAGGTTGTTTGACGTATTTTGATTTGTATTTATAATCTTTTATTTCGTTAGAATTGTTTGAGTCCTCGTTATCGTTTGCCTGCGGGTAGGTATTGGTTTTGTATTTTTTTGGACATTGTGTATTGGACTTTTTTGAATTTTCTGTTGTTTGTAATTCCATTATTCCTACATCTTATCTCTTATTTCTCATCTCATAATTCTTATTTTTTGACCCCTAATTCAACCTTTCAACCATCACATGAATTGTCTATACTGTCTCTGAAATACTCTATGTCTTCAAAGAATCATACGCATCATAATATCCAATTTCAAAAAGACTCAAATCAGGTCGCAGCAGTCTCGTGGAAGCAGTGGTGGTGTCAGCCACTCGTGCAACTCTTTCTATTTATTTTTTCTGCAATATGTATAAGTTTTCTATTGTATGGGAGTGGCTTGCCAAATGATTTTGTGTATGATGATGAACTTTTTTCCAATCGGCAAGACCTGCGTAGTCCTGAAATCTTTTTGTCTGTATGGGCGCAGCCCTACATACCTGGCAATGTTAATATTGCCACCTGGCGGCCAATTACCATACTGTCGTTTGCCATAAATTATATCTTCTTTGGGCCAACTGCTTTTAGTTTTCGTATTACAAGTATCATATTGCATGCCCTCGTTGCAGTACTAGTAGGTTTTGTGGCATATGAACTATATAAATCAAAGATTTTTGCAGTCAGTGCTACGTTTTGTTTTTTAATTTTTCCCATACATGCTGAGGCTGTCAATTGGAATAAAGCACGTGATGAGCTCCTTTGTGCTTTGTTTGTCCTGGTGGGTATGCTCGCATTGCTACGACTGCAGAGAGTACCCTACACCAGACAGGCTCTTATTGCCCACTGTGCTGCGATAAGTGTGTCATTTTTATTAGCCTTACTTTCAAAGGAAACCGCGGTAGCATTTATACCAATTTTTATCGCATTATTTTTTGTGGGGAGGATACGACGCAGTTGGGGAAATTTTGTATGTTTTTGTGCGGCTCTTGGTGTATTTGGGGTATATGGGGTGGGGAGGTATGCAGTGCTGGGTGAGCAGATCATGGGAATTTCAAATGACTGGACATTTAACCCCTTGATGCTGCCTCATAGCGTAAGTACGAGAGTATGGACTGCATTTGCCATATTTGCCACATATGTGCAGCAGACTGTAGTGCCTTTCAAGCTGTCGCCAACATATGGCTATAATTATTTTCCTGTTGTTGAAGATCTATCTTCGTCAGTTGCTGCACTGTTTGGTGTTTTCGTTCTTGTGGCTATCCTATGCGGATTTATATGGAAAAGGATACGTACACATACTGTATACATAGGTATGGTGTTATTTTCAGTTTGTATCTTTTTTTATACACATCTATTGCAGGTGACTGCTGATATATTTGCTGAGCGATGGGCGTATTTACCAAGCGTTGGAATAGCTATAGGTTTGGGATGGCTGTTGCAGGCTCTTTATCAGCGTTGGCGTATTGTGACAGGTGTATTAGTAAGTCTCCTTTTTGTCTATTACGTTGCGCTTATCATCCCCTACAACATGATATGGCATGATGATGAGACGCTTGGGGCAGCTATGGTCAAAATTGCACCAGGGAGCATACGTTCACATGTGTTTGTTTCGACAGTGGCACTCAATCACGGGAATTATGAGTTGGCAAACCAGTCAGCTCAGTATGTGACACGCACGGTACCAGAATATGATTCTGGCTGGGATATCCTTGCTCGTATAAAATATGCAACTGCAGATTATAAAGGTGCTCAGAGGGCACTGGAGAAAGCATTAGCTATCAATCCACGGTATGGACCTGCTCGCATAAATTACGCGCGTATGTCTTATCAGTTGGAGGAATATGAATTAGCAGTACAGGCTTTTGAAACATTTTTTTCACAAGGGCAAAAGCCTTACGGTGAAACTGAAGTATCTATGTATATGTTGTCACTTATTAAATTAGGAAATTTTGCGCAAGCCATAGATGTACTTGAGCAATATTTTCCTGAGGGGCGAAATTATCCTAAAACGCAGTTTGCACTATCCCTTGCGTATTTTAAAATGGGAAATCTGGAAGAGGTACAAAAGTTGCTTCAGTCTTCGCATCAATCCGAACAAAAGGTCCTTGAGGTGCTTGCAGCTTTTTCTGTAGCTACTGGTTCAAGCCGTACGAAGTAATCTACGGCGTTTTATTTGTATTTCTTACGAGTACATATGCATGATCGTCCCGGTGGCGAATGGACCATTTTTTTTCTTTGACTAGGTCAAAAAATCTGACAATTGACAGATCATTGACAGGCACAAATATGACATCAAAATTTGTATCATCAATGTTTATGACTCCTGAAGTAATTGCTGCATAGAGTCCAAATCCACTAAAGCCTGATTTGTCTCTCCAGGTAGACATACGTCCATCAAGAGCTGGTTTAAATCCTCTATGCTGCCATATAAGCCAGCCTCCATAGCCATAGTTTGTATAGACTTTTCCATTGGGGTATTCACGCTCAATTATGGCTGCTGCTTGGTTGGAGCATCTTATGTGTGTGCAGTAGCTATCCCAGCTCATATGCCAGAGGGGACCATTTATGTCAAAGCGATATATTTCAATGCATACAAGAAAGATCGTTGTAAAAGTGAGCAATAGGAGTCTCCGTATGATTACATTGGTCGGACGAAGTTGATCAAATACTGGGACTAGAAGCATCGGCGAAAGTGCATAGAGTATGAAGCAAAAGCGTCTGGCGCCATACGATTGGCCCATGAGCATGAGACTGGGGAGGATGATGTTGAGATGTGAGCCTAGTTGTTTTTTTTTAATGAGTATGAGAATTGAAACTCCACAGAGCATGCACCAGACAGTCAGAAATACCCAAATAGGGGAAAGCGCAGGTGCAGGGGTAAACTCTTCGATGGATTTTGCATACGCGTTTCCAACTACGCTTAAATTGTCCGTGTAGAGTGTAAAGCCGTAGGGTGTGATATTTGTTGCGATAAATGATAAGAGGAGTGTTATGGCTGCGTATTTATATACAATAACGGAGGAAATTATATTTTTGGTTTGAAGCGTGGTATGTATGATTTCTCCCACAATCCACAAGAAGTATATACCGATACCCACAGGAGATCCGCCATGGAGATTTGTCCAGATGATAAAGAGTGCTGGTATTTCCCAGCGAACTTTTGTAGGAGGTTTCGAGTGTTTATAAAGTAAAAATATGACTAATGCAACGCCCCAGATGCTTATGATTTGACCGCGAAACGAATCTTGTAGGAGGGCGTTTTCACAGGCGAGAAATGTGATGGTTATCAGTGTCGCAGTCCAGGTAGATAGCGGTTTAGTTTTGAGTATAGTCCAAAGGACTGCCACAACTGCCAAGCTCCCTAAGATTGCGACACCATAAAATCCTCCTATTTGGTAAAAGGCAAAGCGGATCATGTCAGCACCCCATGAGGAGCTCACCCAGTCGTAGCCCTCCATGAGACTTGTATATGTATTTTTAAAAAATATAGTGCGGTAGGTGAGAACATCCTCAGAGAATCGTAAATGCCACCCAAGATCTGCATCCGTGGGATGTGCCCAGGAAGTAATAAAGGCAATGATGATAAGTATTAGATTGAATATTTTAGTATGTTTTTTTATAAATAGAATCATTTGAAATTAAAGAATATTTTCTGATAATACGGTCCAAATCATTATACTATGCAATCGACTCTTGTCATGTGTCTTTGTTGGCTATAGAAAGTGCATTGTTTGTGATATAGTTTTTGAGGTAAAGACGTGGTGATTTTATATAATATATTTTCAATACTGGTACTATGAGTAAAAATACGTTCATTATATGTATTTTAGTAATCCTATCCGTATTGAGTGGAGCAGTAAATATATATTTGGTGTCTCGTCCCAAAATCGAACCTTCTACTGGAGATTTTGATAGGTTTGAAGCAGATAAGTTTCCGTTATTGTCTCGCAGAATTTTTATTGATAATTTTAGCGATATTCTCATAAATTTTACTTCGCTACGTGCAGATCTGCGTGCGTATGTGAAAAATGCCGATGCAGATAGTGCCACACTGGGGGTGTACTTTGAGTATCTGGGATCAGGATCTTCTATAGGAGTAAACGATACAGAGACGTTTGCTACTGCTAGCTTGATAAAAGTACCTGTAGTTATGGCTGTATATAAGGAAATCGAAAATGGAAGATTGAACTTGGATCAGCAAGTGACCATAACAACTGGTGATCTAGATGAGCATTCTGGTCAATTGTATAAAAGGGGGTCTGGTACTCAACTTACATTACGCGAAATTATCGAGTTGACACTTGTAGAATCTGATAATACTGCATTTACAATGTTGCTTAGACTCGTGGGGGGTGATAATTTGACACAAGTATATAACGCGTTAGATGTTGTGAGAACTGTAGAGGAAAAGCAACTCAAGATAACTCCTAAACATTATGCGTCTATCATACGTAGCTTATTTTTATCTTCATATTTGACTAGGCAGTCCTCATCGGAAATATTATCCATTTTGACACGCACAAGCCAGCGTGATTTACTTCAATCAGGAGTGCCAGAAAATATAAAAGTAGCTCATAAATATGGTCTTGTGGTAGATGATATAAACTCTGATAACGATACCCTCTCAGACTGTGGAATAATTTATGTACCCAAGAGACCTTACCTTTTATGTGTGATGGTCAAAAAACATCCAGAAGATGTGTCTAAAAAATATATACACGAAATCTCTCAGATGGTATACGAATTTGTTACAACTGCCAAAAGCGCAGCACATGATAACAATTAAAAATCTGGATATTATCGATCTTGTGTATTTTGAGCGTCTTTACGTGACAAAAATTGCAAGATACAGATGGTTGTTTTTCATTGTTTTACTGTGTGTTTGATAGGCGTGGTGACGAATCAAGGATTTACTAGAACCTTTATTTCGCTTATAAATAAATTCACTCCTTAGCCCTCCTACGCTCTACACTATACTTTCTTGTCTCATAATTTGGATTGCTACGACACGTCAGACGTGCATCGTCAAACGTTTGTGTGTCCACCTCACCCTTACTCTTTTTTTGGCAAAGACAACTTAGTTTTAAAACAGGCATAAAGTGTATTAAGGATTGTAGCGCTTGAAAAATAAAACAATGTAACAGTATTTCTCAGACACTCGACACTCGAAACTCGAGGCTCGACACTCGAAACTCGAGGCTCGAAGCGCGATATTTTTATCTCTTGTCTCTTTTGCCAGCTGGCGGACTCTTGCCTTACTGTTCTAAGTTGTTTGTCCTAGCCGTTCTCAGTTCTTAGTTCTTCGTTCATAGTTATCACATTAACCTGGTATACCCAAAAAAATATTGGTATGTGATTTTTTTGAGTATATACCCAACTAATCAGCTTTTTCCCGCAAGCGAGTGCAAATCTGAGTAAGTTGGGTATATAATTGTCCTTATGCTCCAAGACAATATACGAAACTTTGCCATTATTGCTCATATCGATCACGGAAAGTCCACTCTTGCAGATCGCCTGCTTGAGACGACCAAGACTGTGGCAATGCGCGATATGCAGGCGCAACTCCTAGACAGTAATCCTATCGAGCGCGAGCGGGGGATCACAATTAAGCTCGCACCAGTTAGGATGGTGTATAAGGCGTCAAGCATCAAGCTTCATGCATCTAGAGAAGCACAAGACGTGACGCATGACGCGTTGAAGCCTGACGCATATATATTAAATCTTATAGATACTCCCGGACACGTAGATTTTAGTTATGAAGTCAGTCGCAGTCTGGCTGCGTGTGAGGGGGCAATACTGGTGGTTGATTCGACGCAAGGAGTGCAGGCACAGACGTTAGCGCATCTCCATACTGCTCGCAAAAACAAGCTAACTATTATACCAGTTATCAATAAAATTGATTTGCCAAATGCCCGAATAGAGGAGACAGTCAAAGAGCTTGTTGAGTTAGGTTTTAAGGAAGAGGAGATACTTAAAATTTCTGCAAAAGCAGGTATTGGCATTACAGAGCTATTGGATACAATTGTTACTCG
>CAZPNL010000047.1:0-10921 GCA_964588145.1 uncultured Gammaproteobacteria bacterium | reverse complement strand
TTTTTGTGATCTCTACTATTATATATAAGTCGTAAATTCTTCAGGACGACAAGCGCTTTCCTATGCTATACTGAGCTCAAATGGACGCCCCATACAAGCACCATCCCGTTATAAAAGTAATTCGTATTTTTCTTCTCTTTATCATCAGCTCTACAGTAATTGCCGGCAGTATACTGGCAGTACGTGCAGCCAATCCAGAGATCGTCTCCCCAGTACCAGAAAAAATGGAAAAAGCCTCAAAACCATTTACGAATTTGTTTAAACCCAAAAAAGACCCAGCAGAACTGAAAAAAATTATTCAATCTACCATAGGAAATACATGGCCTAATTATTCTGTTGCAGTTGTAGATCTCAAGGGTGATTTCGTGATGAATATCAATGATGCCCAGATATTTACTGCAGCGTCGGTCAACAAAATTCCAATCCTTGCCGGTATTTACTATTATGTGCAGCAAGGAAGTATAAAACTTGAGGACACGGTATCTCTACAAGAACAAGACATCCAAGATTATGGCACAGGTTCTATACGTTATGACCCTCCTGGCACTTCATACAGCATAAAAACTCTTGCACGGTTGATGATGCAAAAAAGTGACAATACTGCAGCCTACATCCTAGCAAACTATACAATCGGATTACCAAAATTGAAATCACTTTTGACTAGCTGGGGTATGGATCAAACGGATATGGACAACAATAAAACCTCAAATAAAGATATGGCAGCACTTATGAAAAAGATGGTGAATGGCAACATCGCAAATGTGGCCTGGACGCAGGAGATGCTCTCGTTTATGAAAGATAGTGATTTTGAAGATAGACTCCCTAAAAATTTACCGCCTGATACACCTGTATATCATAAAATCGGCACCCAAGTAGCTGCAGTGCATGATGTCGGAGTTGTTGTAGGGCCAACATCTACATATTATATTGGGATATTTACAGAAAACGTACCTGATGAAGAGCAGGCAGCTGAGCTTGTGTCAAATCTTTCTAAAAAAGTCTATGACTTTATGCTCTAAAATGCTTTATTTTTCAGCTTTTTTGGCTTTAGGTTGACGGGTCAGCACAGTCTTGAGGACATCATCCAGGTGTTCTGCAAACTCAAAGTGCAATTCTTTTTGCACTTCTGCTGGAATATCCTCAAGATCTTTTTTGTTATTTTTAGGCAAAATGACAGTCTTGATACCAGCACGATGCGCTGCAATGACCTTTTCTTTAACGCCGCCTATCTCGAGGACTCGTCCGCGGAGTGTAATCTCCCCAGTCATTGCCACTGTGCGCTTGGTAGGAATCTTTGTCAGAGCAGAAACTATAGCGCTTGCAATAGCAGCTCCTGCTGATGGCCCATCTTTGGGTACAGCGCCTTCTGGCACATGTACATGAATGTCAATTTTTTGAAAGAGCTTCTCGGGAAGACCAAGCTCCTTCCACTGGCTACGTACATAAGAAAGTGCAGCTTGCGCTGATTCCTTCATGACCTCTCCCAGCTGCCCGGTAAGGGTAAGCGCTCCACGACCTGGCATTGTCGTTACTTCTATAAAAAGTATATCTCCGCCAGCCTCTGTCCACGCCAATCCCGTGGTCATGCCGACGTCATCTTTTTTCTCAGCCAGCATCGAGGTAAACTTTTGTGGCCCCAGGTATGTTGAGATCGTATCAGCAGTAATATTGAACTCTTCTTTTTCCTTGGCGTCAGCAATTTTCCGCGCAACTTTCCGAAATACTTTTGCTACTTCCCTCTCTAGACTTCGTACTCCTGCTTCACGCGTATACTTTCTAATAAGCTCGTGAACTGCATCGAGAGATAGAGTAACTGTGTCTTTTGGTATGCCATGGATTTCACGTTGCTTTTCAAAGAGAAAGTCTGTGACGATGTGCGTCTTTTCATCCTCGGTATAGCCTGGAAAATGTATTATTTCCAGTCTGTCACGGAGCGCTGGAGGGATAGTATCCAGTACATTACACGTCGTAATAAAAAAGACATCAGAAAGATCAAAAGGCACCTCGATGTAGTGATCGGCAAATGCATAATTTTGTTCTGGATCTAGCGCTTCAAGAAGCGCTGATGATGGATCTCCACGGAAATCTGTGCCAACCTTGTCTATTTCATCGAGCATAAACACGGGGTTTTTTGTCCCTGACTGCTTGATACCCTGAATGATACGACCGGGAAGTGCTCCGACATAGGTCCTGCGGTGTCCGCGAATCTCTGCCTCGTCACGGATACCTCCAAGGGACATTTTTACAAACTTGCGTCCGAGAGACTTTGCAATAGATTTTCCTATAGACGTTTTTCCCACACCTGGTGGGCCTACAAAACAGAGGATGGTAGGTGCAGATTTTGTCCGTGGCTTTGCCTCTTTGTCAGCTTTCGTTGTTTTGGTAACTTTTTCTGCTTTTTCTTCTTCCTCCACCATACGTGTGCGAAGCTTCATCACTGCAAGGTACTCGAGTATGCGCTCTTTGATTTTTTTGAGACCAAAGTGATCAGTATCGAGCACATCAGATGCTGTTTGTATAACCACATCATTTGGCGTAGATACTGCCCATGGGAGTTCGACTAACCAATCCAAATAAGTACGTACGTATGACGCCTCTGGATTGTATTGGGACATCTGCGCAAGTCTGGAGAGTTCTTTTTCAGCTTTTGCCTTCACCTCTGTGGGCATATTTGCCTTTTTGATTTTGTCAGCTAGTTCTTTGATATCTTTGTTGTCGCTATCCTCACCGAGTTCTTTTTCAATTGTTTTCATCCGCTCACGGAGTACTTGCTCACGAATATTTTTATCAAATTTTTCCTGGGTCTTATTGGCAATTTTTTTCTCAAGCTCGAGAACTTTAACTTCGCGTGCCAAGTGTTGAGATTCTTTTTCCAGGCGGTCAAGGACTGTGGTAAGCTCTAGGAGCTCTTGGCGTTCACTGGGCTTAATATCTAAGACTCCACCTATTTGGTAGGAGAGCTGCAGATAGTTTAAGCCTGACATGATGTTCATAAAGGTGAGAAAATCCATGGATTTGCCCATGTTTACTGCGCGGCGTAGCTCTGCGGTGAGATGCTTTACAAGCGCCTTGGCTTCATCACTCGTATCATCTGTTTCGTATATCTCTGTGGCATGTGCGACAAAATGGGGCTCGACGGATTCGTAGCTTGTGATGTTTACTTTTGCTATACCGCGCACAAGGGCGTTGACCTCTCCCTCGTTTTTCATCATCTGTACGATTTCGCCAACAATACCAATACTATATAAATCTGTAGGTGTGGGATCATTGATGTTTGAATTGCGCTGCATGACCAGTATTACTCGCTTACCACTGCTTTGGGCGGCTTCTATAGAAGCTACAGAACGTGCACGACCAAAGGTGAGAATCATTTCGGTGCCAGGAAAAACGATGCCATCCCTGATAGGTACGACCGGAAGGAGTATATCTCCGTTTTCTGATAATGGTTGATCCATATATATGCCTCTCTTTTCTGATACAAGGCGACTATAAATATAATAATGCAAAGATCAGAATTCTATATACACAAAAAGAGAAATCTAAATTAGCACTCAAGTATAACAACTGCTAATTCCCCTGTCAACATGTGAGATTGTATTGTATACCAATCACCAGAAAAATGTTAGATAAACTCATGAAGAAGTTCGTGGACATCAAAGTCAGCAAGTGGCTGACTGGCGAGTGGGCCTTTTTCCAGTGCAGCTTCATGGTCCTCAGATGTGGGTCTGTCTTCTTTATAAAACACACCAACGGGAATTTTGTCACCCCATTCTTGTGCCCTCTCATATGCAGTCATGCGATTTGTCACATCATGACCTTCTTCTAATTTGTACACACGTTGCCGATACCAATTGTATGTGTGGACTTTATCAAAAGTGACACATGGTTGAAGCACATCGAGCACTGAAAAGCCTTTGTGTTGGATGGCTTGCACCATAAGCTCTGTCAGTCCCACAGCATCTCCTGCAAATCCTCTCGCAACAAATGTTGCGCCACAGGTGATAGCAAGAGCTAGAGGGTTGAGTGGCTCATCTACTACTCCTGTAGGAGTTGACTTGGTCTTAAAGCCTTTTTTGGCAGCAGGTGAGGCTTGGCCGGTAGTCAGACCATACACCTGATTGTCATGGATGATTTTTGTGATATTTGGATTGCGCTTGCAGCAGTGCACAAAGTGTCCACCACCCTCACCAAGTCCGCCACCGTCTCCTGATATGCAAATAACTGGCACATCGTGATTGGCTAGTTTGGCAGCTTGTGCCACTGGAAGTGTACGACCATGGAGGCCCACAAATCCATATGCGTGCATCCAGTCATACATATTTGAATTACATCCTATGTCATAGACCATGAGGAGCTTATCTGGAGCAATCCCTAATTTTGCCAGTGCACCCTTGAGCGACATCCAGATACCAAAATCACCGCATCCTGGACACCACGTAGGTAAATAGTGTGTATTGTATGATGCTTGTGTCAGTGCGTCTGCCATAGGTTACCTCACAATCTCTGCTAGTTTTGCCGCAATTTCTTCTGGAAAAAATACTCTTCCACTATATTGAAGGACACTATGCGTAACTTTTATCCCAGTATGCTCACGCAAAAGTGCAGCTAATTGGCCAGTTGAGTTATTTTCGATATTTATAACTGTTTTTGCATTTTTGAGCAATTCTTCAGTGGTTTGAGCTGGAAATGGATACACCCACGTGTAGTGTAAAAACTTTACTTTTTGATCAGGGTGGGCGGCTTTAAACAGATGTAGACCATCAAGTACCGGACCAAGCGTTGATCCCCAACCGATGATGACGTGCTCTGCATCAGCATCTCCATAGACGGTAGGAGCTGGTGCTGCTTTTTGGATAGCCAAGGTCTTTTTTGTGCGTTTGTCGACCATGGCTGTGCGCTGCTCAGGCACTTCTGTTACAAACCCTTTTTCATCGTGCTCATATGAATTAGCGTAATAGACGCCATTGGTCGTGCCGGGAACACTTCGTGGAGAAATACCGTCTTCAGCATGCAGGTCATATCGCTTGAAATCAGCATTTCCCGTGTCACCCATCACCAGCTTGCCACGATTAATACTAGCGGGTTTTGCAAATTCCTCAGCAGACACTGCCCAATGACTTTCATTGAGATATTTGTCCGTCAGTACAAACACTGGTATCTGATATTTGTCAGCCAGTTCAAATGCTAATGCAGCCATATCATGACACTGATGTCCGTCTCCAGGAGCTAGCACAATACGTGGAAATTCCCCATGCCCTGCATGTATGACAAATTGGAGTTCACTTTGCTCTGTCCACGTAGGCATACCGGTAGCAGGACCCACACGCATACCCATATCAATCACCACTGGAAGTTCTTGCATACCAGCAAGTGACGTACCCTCAGTCATCAGTGCGTACCCTCCACCAGATGTAGCTACCATGCTGCGAACGCCCATCATAGAAGCCCCAAGCGCCATATTGATACCAGACACTTCGTCTTCGGGTTGCTTGTAGACAATGCCATACTTTTTGGCGTGATCTGCCAGATACGTAATCAACGCATTAATAGGTGTCATGGGGTAAATGGCTGCAAATTTGAGTCCTGCCTTTACTGCTCCTACACCGAAAGCCTCACTTCCATTCAATACTAAGGTGTCGCCTTTTTTATCAATCTGAGGAAGGTAATATTGTGTGAGCTCACCATGTTCGCCACGAACAATATCCCAGCCAATTTTTGCTACCTTCATGTTGAAATCGACCACTTCTTGGCCTTTGCGCAAAAACATATCTGAAAGCACTTTGCCCAGCGCGTCCTCAGGTAAACCCAGAAGTCCTACAGTTGCACCGATCGCGATAGTATTTCGCATAACGACATCTGCATGGAGCTCTTTAAGTTTGGCTGTCATGGGAAGTTGCACCAGATGCACTTTGTGGGGAAAATCTGATTCTTTCCACTCTCCATCACCTGGATCATACAGGACAACTGCCCCATCACTGAGTTCATCTTTGTGCAGTTTCACAGTTGCTGCGTTAAGAGCCACGAGGATGTGAACATCCTTATTCATACTATGAAAAGGCTCGTCAGCTACACGAAGTGTAATGAGGTTATGTCCACCACGAATCAACGAAGGATATTCATTCGTAACAAATATGTGATATCCAAGTCGTGTGAGAGTCTTTGCAAGGATTGTGCCAGCAGACATGATACCAAAGCCAGCTTCTCCACCTATTTTCCACGTAACGCTCTTCATATAGGTACGGTATCACATGTAATAGTCAAAACGCAATTAGGATTTTGAAGAAAGTACCTAATCACTACAGCAAGGATCTTTACATCCGCAGAGAGGACAAAATGCGTCACGGCCACCTGGCATACCAATAATCGTATCGCCGCATTGTGGACAACAGCGGGGAGCAAAATAGCGTGGACTTCGCACGAGAGTATGCAGATCGTTGTCGATTTCAAAATCTACATCATCAAGGATAGATTTGTTTGCCGTTTTGGTCATGGATAAGGATAGCCATCACTGGGCATGCTTTGGCTGCGTCTATAAGCTCATCATCTGTCGTATCAGATACCGTAGGTAAAAATACTGCCTTGGCATTTTCATCAAGTGCAAATGCTTTTGGTGCGATGGCTATACAGGTGCCTGCGCCTATACAGAGACCCTCGTCAATTGTAACAGTCAAATTTCGAACTGTTTGTTTGTGCACTGTCGTATCGGACATATGGCTCTATCATACTGCATCATAGGCATAAGCCTCAAGCAGGAATACTGATGGCTTTTTGAAGCACTTCAAGTGGTAGCACAGCACACTTTATACGACTCGGAGTAAGCTCTGTCCCTAGCAATTTTAGAATATCCTCTGTTTGTAATCTCATGACGTCAGAAACCGATTTACCAGCTATTTCCTCGGTCAAGAGAGATGCTGAGGCTTGACTGATAGCACACCCCACCCCCGAAAACCGTACTTCCTTTACCTGATCTTCATAAATGATAACTTCCATCGTAATACTGTCTCCACAGCTCGCATTTGCAGCTGTAGCCTGAGCAGTGGGTGAGCTGAGTGAGCCAAAATTTCTCGGATATTTGTAGTGCTCAAGGATGAGCTCGCGATAGAGATCCATACTTATACTTTAAAAATCTTTTTTACGTTTGCTAGTCCGCTGACAAGTGCATCAACATCGGATTGAGTGTTGTATATATAAAAAGATGCTCTGGCTGTAGGGCCAGTCCCTAAATGTTCATGGAGTGGTTGGGCACAGTGGTACCCTACACGAATACAAATATTTTCATCATCTACAATTTGGGCGATATCGTGTGGATGCACACCTTTTAGGGTAAAAGATATGACGCCTCCCCGATCTGCCTCTCTTTTGGGGCCGTATATAGCAATTCCTGAAATATTTTGCATCTTCTCAAGCGCGTATGTGACCAACTCATATTCATGTTCTCGCACCTTGTTCATCCCGATAGTTGATAGATATTTCACCGCTGCTCCTAGCCCAATCACACCTGCGATATTTGGTGTACCTGCTTCAAATCTGTGTGGCACAGAGTTAAATACTGTGTTGTGTTCATGCACTTCAGAGATCATATCGCCACCATACATAAATGGAGAAAGGTTCTCCATTAGTTCCTGTTTTCCCCAAAGCACACCTACACCTGTGGGACCTACCATTTTATGCGCAGAAAACACTACAAAATCTGCACCCAATTCCTGTATATCTATAGGCATGTGAGGAGCTGATTGTGCAGCATCCACAAGCACCAAGCACTTTGGATTAATTGTTTTTACAATCATAACAATTTCATTTATTGGGTTAATTGTGCCTAGTACGTTTGACGCATGCGTGATAGTGAGTAATTTTGTTTTTCGAGTAATAAGTGTTCTCAAATCTGAGACATTTAATTGTCCATTTTCATCACATTTCCAAATTTTTAGCTTTCCTAGTCCCTGGCTTGCCCACTGCTGCCATGGGACGAAGTTGGAATGATGCTCCATGATGGTTGTGACTATTTCGCTATCAGAAGCAAAACTATTTTTTACCAGTGCGTAATATAATAGATTTATCGATTCTGAAGTATTTCGAGTAAAAATTATTTCATTTGTCTTGGCACCAATAAAAGCTGCAATCAACGCACGTGATGCTTCATATGCACTGGTAGCTTTTTCAGAAATTTTATAGATACCGCGAAATACATTGGCACTATATGATGTGTAATACCCGAGTTCAGCATCTATGACTGACTGCGGCTTGAGAGCGGTAGCGGTAGAATCCAGATAAATGAGTGGTTTTCCGTTGTACTCAGATTGAGAAAATATCGGAAAATCTTTGCGAATTTTTTGTACGTCCAGCATACTTTTATACTTCTACTAAAATATTTTCTCCGTCTACTTTTGTTTTGTAGGTTTTGAGATCCACTGTAGCAGGAGGCGTGAGCACTTTTCCACTTGTCACGTCAAACTGAGCTCCGTGACAACCACAGATGATGGCATTGCCATCCAAAAAACCCTCTCCGCCTAGTGAGCAATCCTCGTGCGTACATACATCATCGACTGCAAATATCTCACCTGATACATTTGCCAGAGCAAGCACCTTGCCAGACACTCGAAACGTTTTCATTTCTCCAGGTTTTAAATTCACTAGAACTGCAGCTTTTGTATAGGTCGCCATATGTCCTCCTTTATATTTTTGAACATTGTATCATTGGAAGATGTTATTGCACTTTCTAAAAATCCAGTGGCAATGAGTTTTTTTGCGTCGGCGGGAGATACCCCGCGTGTCCCCAAATACCAGAGCTGTTCAGGGTCTATTTGACCCACAGTGGCCCCATGTGTGCACCGCACATCGTTTGCCTCTATCTCCAGCCCTGGGGCAGTCTCTGCATGCGCATCAGCACTCAAGAGAATATTTTCATTGCGCTGATATGCATCTGTTTTTTGCGCGACAGGGTCAACAACTATATATCCTTTGTAGCTAAAATGTTGCCCAGTATCTACAAGTGATTTCACAAGGAGATTACTGGTTGTATGGTGAGCCATGTGATGTTGGAGCGTTTGGATATTTACCTTTTTACCTACTCCTGGCACAAGTCCTATCACTTTTGCTTCAGCGTGCGCACCAATAAGGCTTACTGTAACTCGGACATCACTTCCGCCACATAAAACGAAATAATATTCAATAAACCCAGACTCCTCGACAGTAATTTCTACATCAACATCTGTATCTATTTTTTGATACAGACAGTCCGATTGTCCTTGTTTAATACTTATGTTTTTCATGATTTATCCTACAGATCCTTCCATCTGCAGCTGAATTAATCTATTGAGCTCCACTGCATACTCCAGTGGCAACTCCTTAACAATAGGTTCTATAAACCCGTTGACGATCATCGACTCCGCGGCGGATTTGGCTATTCCCCTACTCTGGAGATAGAAAAGTTGTTCATCCCCTATTTTAGACACTGTGGCCTCATGTTCCATCTGGGTCCCATGTTCGTCTATTTTCATCACAGGATATGTATCTGAACGGGAGTGTTCATCTAAAATCAGCGCATCACAAACAACCTTGCTTTTGGCGCTCGTTGCACCTGTTGCCACACTCACAAGCCCTCGATAACTCGTCCGTCCACCCCTGGCTGAAATCGATTTACTGATGATTTGACTTGTGGTCTCTGGCGCAATATGCACGGCTTTACCACCAGCGTCTTGGTGCTGCCCCTTCCCTGCATAGGCGATGGACAATATTTCTCCGCGTGCTTTACGTCCTACTAGATAAACACTGGGGTATTTCATCGTCACCTTACTTCCCAAATTTCCATCCACCCACTCCATCGTGCCTTCTTCTTCAACCTTTGCACGTTTTGTGACGAGGTTATATACGTTTGTGCTCCAGTTTTGGATAGTGGTATAGCGCACACGTGCGCCTTTTTTGACTATGATCTCAACGACAGCACTATGGAGTGAATCTGTAGTGTAAATGGGCGCTGTACAGCCCTCGACATAGTGGACGAAGCTTCCCTCATCGGCAATAATCAGTGTTCGTTCAAACTGTCCCATATTGGCGGCATTTATACGAAAGTATGCCTGGAGCGGGAGTTGCACGTGTACGCCTTTTGGAATATATACAAACGATCCTCCAGACCATACAGCACTATTAAGCGATGCAAATTTGTTATCAAGCGGCGAGATGACTGTGCCAAAATACTGTTTCACGAGCTCAGAATACTCACGTAACCCCGAGTCCATATCCAAAAATATTACCCCTTGCTTGGACAGAGACGCATGGATGCTTTTATACACTACTTCAGATTCGTACTGCGCAGACACACCTGCCAGAAACTTTTTTTCTGCCTCAGGGATACCGATGCGGTCATATGTGTCCTTGATGTCCTGTGGAAGCTTGTCCCATGAATTCACATTTTTTTCTGTAGGTTTGATGTAGTAATAAATATCATCAAAATGAATCCCTGAGAGATCTGCACCCCAATTGGGCATGTCTTTCTTATAAAAATATCCTAAAGCTTTCTTTCGAAATTCTCGCATCCATTCTGGCTCATTTTTGTGTCCCGTGATTTGATCGACAACTGCTTGAGATAAACCCTTTTGCGACTTGTATATATAGTCTTCGGGCTTATGAAAACCGTATTGATATGAGTCAGTAACAAGTTGCATAGAATAGGGAATTAAAATTTAAAATGCAAAAGGCAAAATTTAAAGCTCAAATGTCAAAATCAAAATCACAAAACTAATTACAATCCGCCAGCTGGCGGAACAAATCCAAAACAAATCCCAAATTTCAAATCCAAAATAATGCAATTATTTAAATATGCTAAGCGAACAAGCGTATGAAATTGCTCAAGAAAATCGTCATCCTGAGCTCTTGGCCAACTAACGAATCAGGATCTGACGATTTTCCAATCTACTGTTTCTTA
>CAZPNL010000046.1:0-11685 GCA_964588145.1 uncultured Gammaproteobacteria bacterium | reverse complement strand
CTTTAATATAATAGGTTTTCACTCAAATAAGATTAAACTCTAGCTTCGGAGGGGCAAGCCCCCACATATGAAACTCAATCTCACACAAACATTTTTCAATAAAATTATTAAAATATTTCCCTCTAAGGCTCTAAGGCTTTTTTTGAGGCGAAATAGCCTCAATAAAACGAGCATACAGTATTTTTTTAAGCTTCGTCAAGCTCGATATTTTTATGATATAGTTACATAAACCTATGAACAATATTAAGCAGATTCTAACAAGCTGTTTCCTCTATTTCTTCCTACTACCTATCTTGTGGATAATCTATGCACAAATCCCAGATGTCACCTTTCAAGCCAAAATCACAGATATAAAGGAGGATAAAAAACTCATCCATGCAGACACACAATTATTTTCAGAACAAATAACTGTAACCATTACATCAGGAACAGACACTGGTAAAAGTCTCACCTTTGATCAAATGCCCACTGGACAAAAGTTACCATACAAAATAGGCTCTGAAGTTATCCTCAATGCGTCAGTTGACCAGAATGGCAACAAAATATTCTATATTGCTGACATAGTACGCACAGATGCGCTCAAGACACTCTTTATCATGTTCATCGGCATCTCACTAATGGTGGGCGGCATCAAAAGCATCCGATCTCTCATGGGTCTTGCATTTTCCTTTTTTATTATCCTCAAACTCATATTGCCACAGCTCCTATCTGGAGCAAACCCAGTCTTGACTGCAGTACTAGGGTGCTTGCTAATAGCACCAGTATCTTTTTACCTCACGCATGGACGCAACAGGTCAACGACCATTGCTCTGATGGGTACGCTTGTTGCCTTGACGATTACAGCTATATTGGGTTCTGGATTTATAGACCATACCATGCTGACAGGCATGGCCAGTGAAGAAACCCAATTTCTCACACTCCTAAAGGGCACATTTGATATGAAAGGGCTTGTGCTAGCTGGCATCATCATAGGTGCACTGGGGGTGCTTGATGACGTGACAATATCACAAACCTCTATCGTTCGGGAACTGTACGATGCCAATTCAAAACTAACTCATACACAGTTATTTTGGAAAGCCATGCGTGTCGGTCAAGACCATGTAGCTTCGACCATAAATACGCTCGTACTAGTCTATGTAGGGGCAGCGCTCCCACTACTGCTATTATTTATCAACTCATCACAGCCCACCTCACAGCTTCTAAGCTACGAAATAGTAGCAGAAGAAATCGTACGCACTTTAGTAGGATCCATAGGACTTATTAGCGCAATTCCCATTACCACACTTATGGCAGTTTGGTTCATCCCAAGAAAAGAAAAATAAATAAGTATACTATCTGAGTTACGAATATAATTTGTCATTTCGACCGTTTCTAACGCAGAAGAGATTCCGTAAAGTAAGGAAATTACCAATGGTAATCAGTTACAGATAAGACGTCTCACATTAACTTGAAATGACAGATTAAATATACTCAAAAAGCTCAGAATTCAATTATAATTAACGTATGAAATCAAACATAGATCGTCAGGTTTTACTCAATCGATGTATTTTTATCCTCGCTCTCATTGGCTTTACAATAGCAGCATACGTGACTCATAGCTTCGTTAGACAAACAGGAATTCTCTGTATAAATACAGGCTGCGAGCTCGTTCGTAAAAGTCCTGCAAGCTATATCTTTGGCATTCCAGTCCCTTCAATAGGCCTAGTCGGATATGCTGCGTTAGCCATCTGCGCTTTTCTTCAAACTACCAACAACCAGCCTCCGTCCACTTCGGGACTACAGCCGGCAAGCAAACTACAAACGAAATTGCGAAAGATAACCCTTGGGATTGCCACCTTTGGCATCCTCTTTGTCTCATGGTTTACGTATACTGAAATATTTGTAATTAAAGGTATTTGTACCTGGTGTGTCATCTCAGCCTTTATCATGGTGACAATATTTGTCCTTGCGCTTTTGAGCGTAAAAAAGGATAATAAAAAAATCACAATGTAAAATGTAAAACTGCAAATGGTAAATTTACCATAAAAATTTCCCATTTCCCCTTTTCCATTTTCCCTAAACTATGAAATTTACCACCGAAACCAAACTATTTATCGGCATCATCGCATTTTCTATCGCCATTATCGTGGGTGCAGTCTTTTATTTCTCAAAACCTGAACCTACATTTACACGCGAGGAGCTCATACCCAAAGACGCTCATGTCTATGGCAACGCCAGCGCAAGTGCATTTCTCGTAGAATTTTCAGATTTTCAGTGTCCCGCCTGCAAAGGGTATCAATCAATTCTCAAACAAATTTTGGATGAATACAAAGACAAGCTTACGTTTGTCTATCGCCATTTTCCTCTCGACCAGCACAATCAAGCCATGAATGCTGCTATCGCTGCTGAGGCTGCAAGTAAACAGGATAAATTTTGGGAAATGCATGACGGAATATTTGCCGAAGACCAAGAAGCATTTACGCCTGAAACGTTCACAAAAGTTGCCACAACACTCAAGTTGGATATGGATCAGTACGCCAAGGACCTCAAGGACCCAGCCCTCCAGGCTATAGTAGAAGCAGACAAAGCAGCTGGCAACAAATTTGGCGTCGCTGCAACGCCTACTTTTTACCTCAATGGCAAAAAGCTCGATATCGTCCGCCCTCAGGACCTCTCAGATGCAGTCAAAGCTGCAGTAAAATAACACATATTGTGCAGTTTCCCAACTCAAAAACTTGACAAAAATCCTATTTTAACCTATAATGGTTCATAGTGAACCATTCTGAACCATACATATGAAATCCATTACTGTACACAACATTGATGACACTCTATCAGATTTAATACAAGCAGAGGCACGTCGCAATGGTCACAGTTTAAATATGACCATAAAAAATATTCTGCATCGATCACTAACTGCCAAAGCTACGGGTACATCAAACAAAATAGATCTATCTGAATTTATTGGCACTTGGACAAAGGATGACTATCAAGAATTTATACAAAATACAAAAGACCAAGAACGCATAGACTGGGAAGAATGGAAATAATGCGAATACTTCTAGACGCAAATACATACTCACTCCTTCTATTGCATGATCAGTTAATAGCAAAAACGCTGACAGAAGCAAGCCATATAGTATTTTCATCAATTGTAATTGGCGAACTTTTATATGGATACAAAAAAGGCTCAAAAGAACTGATAAACATAAACCGCCTAAATGTATTTCTATCTCATCCCAGCGTTGACGTCATTAATGTTACAAAAAATACAGCACAATTTTATGCACTAATTAGAAACGAACTTGCCAACAATGGAAGTCCTATGCCTTCAAATGATATGTGGATAGCAGCCCATGCAATCGAATCAAATTCAACTCTTCTTACGTATGACAAACATTTTCAAAACATCCCAAACCTACGCATTTGGCCAAAATCAATCTAAAAATACAAATAGTGGTACTCGCTTAAATTTTTCCATGTATCCAATACCAAAATATCGCAAATGGTTCCCTCAAGAAAAAAAATTGAAAAGTACTGCCAACGTGTCCAGCAGACACTATCTGTTGCAGGTGATACCCGGTACTCAATTCCCTGCTTTGCAGCAACCATGGAGGCTCTGGGCATATGAAATGGCTCAGTAACAAGTATCACATTTGATATTCCCAAATTCTTCATAAGCACATGAGAATTTTTAATATTTTCGTATGTTGAGCTTGAGCTTGCCTCCACTATGATCTTTTCAGGCGCAAGTCCCATACCTACAGCAAGTTGCTTCATCACGCGAGACTCTACCACTCCATCTTCACGATCTATTCCACCACTCACAATCAACTGTTTTGCGGCACCAGAGTTCGCAAGATCAACTCCATGTTTCACTCGCGAAACCAAACACGGATTATACGTATTGTTCCAGTAGGCACGCGAGCCTAGCACCAACACCGCATCAGCCTCACCACGATTATCAATTAACACATGCGTAGACAACCATAATGCGCTTATCACATACAAAACCACCACAGCCAATAACGTACGGAAAATAATTTTCATATAGGATACCAATTATACCCTAGAAGCAGGCTACAGATACAATGCCACCGTCATATTCCAGAAGAGATGGACCAATATAGGTGCCACAAGTGATCCAGTATTATAAAGAAGCAACGTATTGGCAAGCCCCAATATAAAATCAGTCAAGAAAAAAATAACCAGAGTAGGTCCAGTCAGGCGTAACTGTGTAGCCAGTATAGGCAAATGAAGCACTACAAAAAATATTGTAGACAAAAATGATGCAAATGGTAAATTTTTTGACTTCTCAAGTATACGCTGAAACAAAAAACCACGGTTGAGGATTTCTTCTGAAAAAGCTGTAGCAAGTGATAGTAATAATGCAAGCAAGAGTCCATTATCCCCTATAAAAGATATAGGATTTATCGTAAGTTGGCCATGCTTTAATGCATTGGTAGCAAGCGCCACTAGTCCAAATACCACACCAAATCCTAGACCAATATATATATTTGTAAAAATATTTTTTGTATGTAGACCTACAGATTCGGCTTTACGTTTTTCTATAGTCCACACAAACCAGAGCACAGGAGCCACAAATACAAGTGGCTTCATGATGAACTCATCAACCCACTCAGGATTACGGAAAAAATATCGATACAAACTCCAAATAAACAGAATCCATCCCCAAACTTGGTAGATTGTTTCTAAGGAAATGGCCGGGGCAGCTGATTTTTTCGTAGCCATACTATTACCTTACTGATTTCTCTCTTGTTTTGCAAGCTGAACAATACCTCAAGTCACATGGCTTACAGCCGAAACATGCGTAATATGCACCGCTTTTTCCATAACATCTATGATATTTGACACTATAGCTTTAGCCTGATCTTTGGATAATGCTTTATAGTTATGAGGAAAGTAGTGAAATACCTGATTACGACCTTCTTTCCATGTTCTCCAGAGATCTTCAGCCAGTCCCTTTCCAAATCTGCTTGCAATCATCCGGTACGCACTCCTATCTCCTAGTCTTCCTGACATTGTAGGTGACAACGCCTTTCCCAATCGAAAATGATCACTCCAATAGTCTTCTTCTCGTATAATGTGTGTATCACGAAACAATTGTTTCAAAAAGCCTTCATAAAGTTTCGCATATGGAAACACAAGATACGAATAATCAGTAGGATCCTCGTTGAGATGTCGATCGCTATCAGACACCAGAAACACGCCGTCTCCCAAAAGGACTCGCTGCTCAGCTGGTAGATATTGCCAAAGTGCTGAATTTTCGGATACCTTTATCATCTGATAAATAAAAATGTAATAATAAAAAACAAAACAAACATGACAAACATCACATATTTTTGCTGAGCATTCGTGACAGGGACTGCTAATACCTGATACCACGTATTCAGATTTTTCTGCAATTGAAATTCCCCCACTTGCCCCAAGAGCATGGACAAATATATCGTCAAGACAAGTCCTGATGCTATCATGCTTCCAGATGAGGTTACCACAAAAAAGCACACTGCGACGTATATTGCTTGAAAAAGTATAGTTCGAAATGGACTCGGATGGACATTAAAAATTGCTTCCGCAAAATCAATAAAATATATCCCAAGTCCTCCGCCTGCCAAAAAATATAGCGCAGCAACAGGAGGTTGAAATCTCCACTTGAGTAACCCTGTGCCCAATAAGTATATGAGAATACTTAAAAATATAATCGGAGGTTTTTGCGTCAAAACACGGATGACTTTCTGCATGGATCTATAATAAACCTATCACGCTCTGGTTGTCTATTGATGCAATTTGTATGAGCCACACATTTAGCATGAATAACTCGTGATATACAATGTTTGTTATACCAGTATTTTAAAATCCACATACTCACCCTCAACACTCTCCCAGGCAGAAACAATTTCCCGTACAAAAGAACCCGTAGGACCTCCAAAACACGCAGTCAAGAATTGGTCTAATACAGTCTTTGGCCCAATTGCCACTACCTCCACACGCCCGTCAGGCAGATTGCGCACCCACCCCACAATCCCCATAGCTATGGCTGTGCGCATAGTCCAGGCTCTATACCCTACCCCCTGGACGAAACCTGTTATAAATAAATGCAATGTCTGCATACGATTATTTTTTAAACGTCTTTTTCTCCCAAGGCTTCGGACCATTTATAAATGCTGCCGTTTTACTCGCAGCATTTGGATCTCGAAGTTCTTTCATCTTCCACATAAAAAGTTTCGCTCGACTCTTGGCATTGGCGTCTTTAACAAACGAAAGAGCTTTCTCCAGTATCGGACGAGGTATAGTCTTTGCCAAACGAATATAGAGAGATTTATGTTCATAATCTTGTAACGATTCTGCCAAATATATCCCATACGATTGAAACTCACGAGAGATATATTTATCTTCGACTGGATTAAACTTTTTAAGTATTTCACCAAGTTGGTACATAGGGTTTAGAGTATAGAGTTTAGAGTATAGAGTTTAGAGCATAGGAAAAAACAGATAATTATTATATAAGCTTTATAACATTTTACAGTCAGTAAGCTACTGGCTACCGGCCTACTGGCTACCCTCCTAGTTAAACCTATTCATCGCCTTATCAATCCCATCCGTGAGTATCATCCGTACTGCTTCTACTCCATGCTCCACAAGCTTTCGCATGTCTCCTGCCTCATTACTGCCAAATCGCGACAACACATAATCTATCACATGCTGATGTCTCGTATGACTATCTGCTACCTTATGATGCTCTGATTTGCCACTGCCTACCCCCAAACGCACACGAGTAAACTTATCACTCTTCAGGTGACTCAGGACAGAGTTAACGCCGTTATGTCCTCCAGTGCCGCCTTGCTGACGAATACGAATTTTCCCAAGAGGCAAATCTATATCATCATGAACAACGATGATATCCTCAGGAGCTATTTTGTAAAAACTCGCAAGCGAGCCAACCGCTTCACCCGAGTTATTCA
This sequence comes from uncultured Gammaproteobacteria bacterium, assembly GCA_964588145.1. Lineage (GTDB taxonomy): Bacteria > Patescibacteriota > Microgenomatia > UBA10105 > UBA927 > CAZPNL01. The sequence continues at coordinate 4,723 of CAZPNL010000046.1, read as the reverse complement.
TAAAAGTCACGGGTTTAGCCAGAATCACTCCACCTTCCTTGACTACCCACGCTCTATGCTTATCTTCCGCACTCCACTCAGGAGACTTGTCAGACAACTCTCTGCGCAACTTATCTAGCACCACAAACCCTATATTATGACGCGTTTGTTCATAACTATCACCTGGATTTCCCAAGCCTACAACAAGTTTCATACAGCGTTCTCCTCTCAATTTTTATACACGCACGACTACCGTTTTTGCAACCTGATCACCCAATCGCTGCCGAGATTTTGACACAAGCAAAGCAATACACCCAGCGACATAAAAAAACGGAAGCCAATCAACAATTCGCAAAATCGTACGAATTATTGCTGCTCGCAGAGTTAATCTTGACCCATCCACGCCCACAACCCGTGATCCAACTATTTTTTTACCAAGCGTTTGACCAAATTTCCATTCAAGTACTGTAAAGTATGTACATGCAATCAACAATAAAAATCCCGCAGGTATCAATGAAAGCACAAAACCACTGTCAGTTGACTCACCAAAAAGTAATCCAACCACATACCCCATACCCAAAAACCAAATACAATCATCGATAATCTGCGCTATAGCTCGTCTCCAAAAACTTGCATAGCGAAACCTACCTTTAGATGGTGATTGAGAAGACAAATTTGCATCCTGCATAGTTGTTTACTTTTGTACGACACTTTTTCCTATCGTAGCAGCAGCATTCATTTTCGAAGATTCTGCCTGATACGCTTGGGTCTCCATAAACCTCCTTATGCTAGTACTTACTATGCCATATTTTTTCCACAGTTACCAACTCACTCCGAATGCACACAACCGTAGGATGAAAGTAGGAATGATATAGGTAAGGAGCTAATTTTCTAACGACGGGATAGTCTCTCGAGCTGTTTTTCAGCTAAATCCCCCACCAGTGGAAGTTTATACATATCGCCCTGGAATGCTTTCCACATCATGGCAATCCATAGGATCATTCCTGATAAAAAAAGTGCCACTCCAGCAATCCACCCTATGATAGGAAAGTATGCAAGCGCATAAAGAGATACAAAAATACCCAAAAATAGTACTACAGACTGCATAGCATGAAATCGCACAAACGTACTTTCTTTCTCAATCATGAGAAATATGAACCCCGTGATAAAAAACCCCAGGTAGCAAGCGGCACCAAATAAAGCTTCATTTTCGTGAACATGTTGTTGCATAAAAACCTCGTATTCACACTATCAGACCAGGTTTAGCCCGTCAATAAGGAATATTTTCAACACCCTATAAAATTTTAATTCATATATATTACAAAAAACTCACCTATCAGTAAGATAGATGAGTTTTGTTTTTTACCTAACTTAATTATAAGTTTACTGAAATTTCTTCAGTTGTTCCTCAGCTAAATCTCCCACATAAGGAAGCTTGTACATTTCTCCCTGATACGCCTTAAACATCATCACCAGCCAAAGTATTAATTGTACAACGCCTAAAAGCGCACTCACGACTTGACCCAAGACTGGTACAACGTTGACAACTATACCCAATATAAATAGGCCACCAAATGCAATCGTCGACTGCATTGCATGAAAACGCACAAACTTACTCTTTTTTTCTACGAGTAAGAGAACGACTCCCGTAATAAATCCGAGTAAGTATGCTACTGCGCCCATCAAATTATCATTCCCTGCAGTTTTTGTTTCTGCCATATGCCTCCTCCCTGGCGAGGTCTATCGCCAGAAAAATTATTGCAATCTAAGGCTACTCTATTTTACGCGACACGTCAATCTGAATACAAACATTTTTTACGCTCAAAAAATCCCCAATTGCTCTTTTGTGGCATCTACAAGTGGCTTCTCATCCTCATTTTGCCAAATCGTAACTACACCAAATACGCCATCATACCCAGGATCTATAACTATGTCTCCTAACCGTACTTTATTTACTGCCTCAGCTATACGCGCACCAGCCACGTCCTCAATTGCAGACAACTTTGCTTTAAGTAAAATCCCAAACTCATCTCCAAGCTTTTCTAGCATTTTGTCATATATACGAATGGTTTTTTTACTCTGAAACGGAGATCCTATTGATTCAGCTATGATCTCCTGGAGTGGCACAAGCATGGTATAGGGTGGCCTATGTGGATAAGATTTACCTGTATAAAACGTTGTCAATAATCCGTCTACGTGTGTTTTTACGAGTTGCACACTAGACTCTGTCCGAGGTTTTTTGACAGGTGATTGCAAAAGTGACAAATCCTCAACTCGCTGCATCACCCCTACGGTCACAGGTTTACCACACACAGGACACGTCACCCCTTTACGTCTGGTTTCCTCAGGCGTCTGACGTATATTACACGCACGATGTCCATTATAGTGATATTTCCCCTCTTCTGGATAAAACTCTATCGTATATGCAATTCGTGCTTTTTTGGGATTACATGCGACATTTTGCAAAGCTTGCGCTATATGATCATAGCCAAATGATTCACCGTCGGGTATCTCAAACACCGTAGCCTCTCGCCCTATCTTGGGTAGTGAGTGTGCATCAGAAAATGACACGACTGAACGAGTATCGAGCTCAGGAATCTGCCAATTCATCGCAGGATTACTCGATAGCCCCGTCTCGACAGCATAGATGTACTTGGCATATGGCCCAAATGCCTCATCAATACTGTCAAAACCCCCAAGACTTCCATACACCGAAAACCACGGTGTCCATGCGTGTGCTGGCACCACAAGAGCCTTTGGCTCAATTGTAAACACAAGCTCTGCAACTTGGATGCTGGTTAGTCCAATAATTGGTCTCCCATCACTCATGAGATTACAGCCTTGTTTAGTCATTTCCTGATTTATTTTTCGTGCTGACTCGATACTGGGCACCCAGATGAGAGTATGATTTCGTCGAAGCTTACCTCCTTGTTTATAAATACTTGAAACCTCGGTTGCCAAAAGATACAAAATATTTTTAGATGACTCCGTCGCTTTTTCTTTCTTGAGCCGTAGTAAACCATTTCCAATCTCTTCCAAATTCGTTTCAATTTCGCGAAACCAATGTGGATGCGTCCAGTCTCCTGTGGCTATTAGTCCTATTCCTTTGCGCGCACACCAGGCAGCAATATTTGGCACAGTCATCTCAGGAGACACAGCCCGAGAATATTTTGAGTGTAGTTGTAAATCAGCGATAATTTGCATAAGTATAAAATCTCATCACGATAAAATTATTTTGACATATATGCATGTCCACCCATAGTATACCCTGGCATTTTCTTGAGGGCTTTTTTGAAAAAAAACATATAGACTGCTCCAGTAAAGTATTGGCGTATCATCTGAAAAGCTCCATGAGTACGAATCCTGCGCATAGACCAGATAAACAACGTTTCGCGAATAATGTCATATGATATTCCACGTTTCAGTAGACGAAGTGTCAGATCATAATCCTCGCCAAAAGTAGCCGTATCATCATATCCACCAACCCAGTCAAATACAGTACGTTTTACTACTGTAAATGGGCCTGGGGCAAGTGGCTGCTTCATACCAAAACCATACTCCAGCACATAATTTGCCACTAGTGCAGTCTTCGCATCCCCACATGTATCCGTGTCTGATCTACACCATGAAGTAAAAAAATGACTCTTTGTATGTGTAGTAAATGCAGTCACACGCTCAGCCATATAGGGTAAACATACAGTATCTGCATCTATAAACAACAACCAATCACCAGTAGCTTTTGATGCACCCATATTGCGTTGATATGGGAGTGATCGTTTTTTACTTTCCAATATATGTAAATTTGAAACTTTTTTCTCAAAAGATTTCGCCACTTTCACTGTCTGATCATCTGAATTCCCATCAACCACTATGACTTCAAAGTCCTGAAAAGACTGCTGCGCGAGTGACAGCAAAAGGAACGGTAAATATTTTTCTTCGTTTAGCGTGGGGATGATAACAGACAAGAACGGAGTATTTTTTCGAACTGGTTTCATAAGTCTAGTTTGGGAAGATTCTTTGCGCTCTTGGACACAAATACGTTTAATCTTTAAACAAATCCACAAACAATTTTTTCACTTGAGATTCAAACTTTCGTATCACTGGTTTTTTCACAATCTTTTTCTTTTCATCATAGAGGTGTCCACCCATAACGTATCCCCCTGGCATTTGCTTTAACGTAGAATTAAAAAATATGAGTGGCAAAGAACCTAACGCATATTGTTGTGTAATTTTAAATACACCCTGTTTGCGAACTCTCCGTAAAGAAATAATTGCCAACGTTTCACTCAGCACATGGCCTTGCACCCCAGTTTTTCCCACACGTATGGCAAAATCTACATCTTCTGTATACTGATGCTCCAAATCATAACCTCCTACCTTGTCAAATAACTCTTTTCTCACAATTGTAAGCGGACCAAAAGTAAGCGGCTTTTTCATGATCAGTGACGCTTCCATAGTAATATTGACGATCAAGGCAAATAATCCATCTCGAGGCACTTCAGAGTCTGCTCGAAACCACGAAGAAAATATCTGAGGATGATACTGTTTTTCAAATAGATCTATACGTTCAAAAAAATATGGCAATAGCACCGTATCTGCATCAATAAACACGAGAAAGCTGCCATGTGCATTTGCAGCACCCAAATTTCGCTGCAGTGGCAAACTTGCTTTTTTACTCACAACTACTTTCAGACTCGGGAGTTTATTTGCATATGCTTCTGCTACTTCGACAGTCTTATCTTTA
>CAZPNL010000045.1:0-11691 GCA_964588145.1 uncultured Gammaproteobacteria bacterium | reverse complement strand
TTTTTTGATCTGCGATCATTTTGTCCTTTTCGAGATCTTTGAGTTTGTGTTCATCCTCAAGCCGCTTACGGACGTCCTCTTTGATCTTTTCTTGTTCCTCGATGAGTTTTTTCTCTAGATCCAAACGTTGCTTTTCACCTGCCTCTTGGAGCTGACGCATCTGGCGGGTAAGCTCTAGCAGCTGCTCTTCACGCTCTTTGGCTCGCTTTTTTTGCTCAACAGCTTCCTCTGAGAGCAGCTTCATTTTGAGGTCTAGTTCTTCACGAACACTTTTTTGGGCTGCCTCTTTGGCATGCGCTTCTACGGCAATGAGATCTTTTTTGTGCTGCTCTTTTTGTGCCTTGAGTAACTCTTCCTCAAGTTGATGCTTGAGAGCTTCTGAAATCTCTATTTGCTCGCCGCAGTTTTTACAGGTGATTGTGGTGTTCATATAAAAACGTAAATTCAAATGTCAAAATCCAAATGTCAAAACAATACTTAGTTTTATTGTCAAAATATTTTTCAAATTAAACTCGCTCTCTTTATTTTGGAAGTATACCAAATATTTTGATTGTCCGTTTAATTCTTTTTGGGAAACCAGGGGATGAAGATGCTGGTTTTGGATGCGTAGGATTGGTACGCCTTGTTTTTTGCGTGCTTTTTTTCAAGCATGGGGACGCCTGAGACAAAAAGGATAAGCACTGTTATTGTGAGCGGACTAATAATGGTCCAGAGCACAGATAGGTCAAAACACGCCACCATCCATACTCCCCACCAGCAAAGGACCTCACCAAAATAATTTGGATGCCTACTCCATGCCCAAATGCCTGTGGTCATAATTTTTCCAGCATTTTTGGGGTTTTGCTTGAACTGATACTTTTGCATATCGGCGATAGACTCGCATACTAATCCTTTTATCCATATCAATAATCCAAGCCAATGGATCCATGTAAATACGCGGGTTTGACTTGTTATCCCCACAATTACTGGTAATGAAATGACAAAAAGAAGTGCTCCCTGCAAGATAAATACTTGCAAGTAGCTTCGCAGCAAAAACCATTTGCCCCACGCAGCTCTCCACGCAGCATAACGAAAATCTTCAGATCTGCCAGCATTGCGCATCCAGATATAGCCTGCAAGTCGTACACCCCAGATACCTACTATTAAAAACAAAAGATATGACCGAGCGCTGGGATATGAAGTAAAGAAAAATGACACAACACATACCACAATAAATCCTATACCCCAGGTGACATCTGCAATGTCGTTTTTCTTTAGAATCAAAGAAAGTGCAAACACACCACTCATAAAACAAAACAATACTATTGGAACTACCATGAGTGCTGTTTGGATTTCCATAAATATCACCAACTGCTTCCCCCTCCGCCCCCTCCGCCTCCACCTGAGAAACCCCCTCCGCTTGAAAAACTGGAGGAAAATCCTGATGATGAACGAGTTGTAGTCATGGCTGCAGAAGCACTCCCAACTGTGGTCATCGTACTTTGTAGTGAATGCATCAGATGACTCGTGGTAAAAGTAGATGAGTCTCCAGCATACCAGTCAGGCTTAGGAAGCGTAAGGTCACTAAATCGTGCTGCCCAAGTTCGTTCTACCCCAAATGCCACCGCATAGGGCAAGAGATTTTCAAATACCAATGCTGCCTCCCCCATACCTTTGTAATACTTTTCCTGACTTGTCAGAAATGATTTTAGTGCACGTGATACCGCTGCGGCCTGTGCTCCAACAAGTGTTTTACGAGGCATAGATGTCCCGAAAATAAGTCCTATAATGAGAAGTGGGAAATTTAAGGATAGAAAACCAAAGATGGCAAGTGCTTGATATTTAGTGCGTTGCTTTTCTGGATTTGTTGGAAAAAGATCTAAGGCAACTATACGCTCATAGAGCTGATTTTTTACATGTGTGACTGTAGCGTAAAGAGAGGAAGCTGCTGGAGTGACAGTATCACCTGAGTCAAAAAGTCCTGAAAGAAGTGTCGCCTCGTATGTAACTAACGAAACATCAACTGATTTCTTTTTTACAAATGTCACTCTCTGGTTTTTCTTTACGATTATTGATAGATATCCACGACGAGCCAAATCTATAAGTGTACTCATAATGTCTCTCGTATCAACTGCCTCGTCATGCAAAGCACCCATTTCGGCAGGTGTCATGTACGAACCATCTTTTCTTTTGGGTGGAGAAAACCATACACTTGCCTCGCCTACAGGTGGATTTGGGTCCCGGCCATAAAAATACCACCGAAATACAATCCACAGTGGTAGTATGATATACCATGTAAATACTCCTAGTATTATCGCTCCAAATATAACAGCGAGAACTGCTTTGCCTACTGGTGTTGTTTCAAATGCAACGATCTCTTTTGGCTCAAGGACTGCTACTATACCTTTATCAAATTTTACTCCCACAGTAAGTCCCTCATTTGATCCTAGGCGCACGCGGTCTGCCAGGGTAAAGACTATGACAGGTGCAGCAATCTCGTAAGTACACATGCTTTGTGTGCTGCCGTATGTACCTGTATAACAAACTGCTGCAATGCTTTTTGCTGGAATATCCTCCGGTAGAGTGATTTGTGTAGACGCACGCATGATTGGCACGCCCCAACCGTTTCCAGTGATATTCCAAGACAATTCATCATGATCGGAAAAATATGTAAGAGCACCAGAAATTCGGTACGAAATAATATACGTATGCACACCTGTAATAGTTCGGTCTGCATCACCTATCTTTAGAGATAAAATGTCGTCAGTATTTTGTGTGGTAAATGTATATAAAGCTCCTTCACTACTTTTTATAGTGAAGTTTGTGTATGTGTACTCGAATTTTTTACCTTCTTGATTTGTGCGGGTTTTAACAAGATCTCTTATGATACCATGACGAGTCAGTGATCCGAAATCATAGGTGATTTTCTCGGTAACATCAATCTGACCATCTTTTGTAACCGTTATGTGTGTATCAAATGAATTAATACTCTCAGCATGTACTGGCGTGGGCAATGCATACAAAAGCCCAATACACACAACAAAGTGCGCTAGTTTTTTGAGTAGATACATAGAGGAGAGCTCGTTATTTCAAATACTTCGCAATATTTGCGTTGTGTTCCTCAACAGTTTTGGCAAAATATACCTGTCCCTTTGTGTCATGAATATAGTAGAGGTTGTCTGTTTTTTGGGCACGAAGTACAGCTGTGATAGATTTAATACCAGGATTACAAATAGGCCCCGGAGGAAGTCCTGCTACCTCGTAGGTATTGTATGGGGATTTAATTTTTAAGTCATCCAGCGTCAACTCTTTTTTCCACCAGGTTTTGCCCTGTGCTTGATATCCAACCGCGTACTGGACAGTAGCGTCAGTTTGTAGTGGCATCCCGATATCTAAACGCTTCAACAATACTCCTGCAATTAGTGGCCTATCTGTATCATTTACCCCTTCGCGCTCAACAATAGATGCGAGGGTCAATATTTGCTCCAGTGTCAATTTGGACGCAGCAATATCGGACTGGAGCGGAGTTAGTTTTTTTGTCAGATTATCCTCAAATATTTTTGCAATAGCTGCAGCACTGGCATCCTGAGGCACCATATATGTGTCGGGAAACATGTACCCCTCGCGGGCGTATTTGAGAAACTCTTTCTCGGGAATATCTAGCTCCTTGGCGAGCTTAGTGGCAACTTCTTCAACTCTCCACCCTTCGAGTGTTTGCACCCAAGCATCTACGATACCTTTCGTCAATGTATTGGCAGTTTGCTCTGCTGTAAATGATTTTTTAAGTCGGAAATTCCCAGCTTGGATATTTTTTTCAATTCCAAGCAGCTTAACCGTTAAATAAAATCCTGTTGAACTACGGATCAGTTTTTGACTGGCTAAATCGTTTGCAATACTGCGCACATCATCGCCTTTTTTGACAACAAATTGAATTGGTGTCTCGTCTGTCGGGTCCACGGATGCAATCGCATCATGCCACCAGAGCCACGCACCGGAGACGGCTGTGAGCAATACAAATATAAGCACAACAAATCTGATGAGTACAATATTAAACTTCATGTACCTTTGCCCTCCTAAAGCTGTTTGTCTCTGGATCAAACATATATACACGACGACAGAAACAGCTGACTTGCACCTCGTTCCTGCGTCCTTTGGGCTTGGTCAAATCCTTGCCACACCCAACGCACTTTCCAATTCGTAAAAGCCATACCTGCAACGGCGCAATAACATTTTTAAACATATGCACACTCACTTTATGGTATATATCGGAAAATTCTTGAGTGTATGTACTGCTTCCTCAAGCCTCCAGCGATCACTACTATAAAGTGTAGTCAGTATATCACCTTTGTGTATATTCTCACCTATTCTGTGTGCCAGAAGCATCCCTGCTTTTTTATCCGCAGGACACCCCAGGACGCGGCAGACGATATTGATGTGCTGATTGTTCATTTTGGCCAGTATCCCTGCATGAGCAGATTTAAATTCAAATTTCCATTTGCCGGTCGCAAGATTTGTGCTCCCTACGTCTGGATCACCACCTTGGGCTTTGATAATCTCTTTCATTTTCGCTAATGCTTTACCACTGGTAAGCATTTCGCGCGCAAGCTCTGAACCGGTACGCGTTTCTTTATAACGGACATCTTCTAGACAAAGCGTCAAAAGTTTTCCTGCCAGACGCAGGGCTCGTTCCTCTAGATGAATAGGTCTTTCTGGTCGCTGTTCAAGGACTTGTAGGACATCTATAGCCTCCAGAACCGGTCCGACACCCTTGCCAGCATTTTCTATAATCGGTGACACATCTGCCACAAGTTTCATATCAAATCGCTTGGCAAGGAGATGAAATTTGCGTGCTATGACATGGGCGTCTTTTTCGTGTTGGATTTTCATCGTGGGACCAACAGGGATATCCATAATCACATGCGTGGAGCCAGCAGCAACCTTTTTGGCCATCACAGACACAATGATTTTGTCAAACGATTCAAAAGATAGTGGCTGCTCTACCTGGATAATGATGTCATCTGCAGGCGCAAGTTTAACAGATCCTCCAGAAATGATGCATCCACCGAGCGTATTTACAAAATGCTCCATTTTATGCGTATCAAACTCAACAGGGGCTAAAACTTCCATGGTATCTGCAGTACCTGCTGGTGAGGTGATAGCACGAGAGGACGTTTTAGGAATTTTAAAGCCTGCGGCTGCAATGATTGGGACAACTATCATAGTTGTACGCGTACCGGCTACTCCACCAGTGGAATGTTTGTCTGCCACAATACCACTAAATTTGAGCTTTGGGCCAGTCTCCACCATGGCTTTGGTAAGAAAGTAGAGCTCCTCATCAGTAAATCCTTCAGACAATCCTGCTGCAGCAAAATATGTGGTGAGCACTGGGCTCAGGCGATTTCTGGAAATCTCATCCATAATGGTAAAAATTTCTCGATAGGAAAGCTCCTCACCTACCAACTTTTTTTTGATTGCTTCGATGGCTTCTTGGGTATGGATTTTTGAGTTCATAATGATGCCAATTTGGCTTTAATGTTGAGCCTTTTATAATATGTTCCTGGAGGCACACAGGTAATAAGTGTCACAAAACTACCGTCTGTCCGATTTTCGAGATTTGAAAAGTCTGAAGGATCCGTAATGTCCATATCAAAAATTACGTATTTGTAAACAATGCCATCAAAGTTGACACCAAACTCATCTCCCTGCTTGAGCGTGGGTAGTGTAGCAAAAATCGTCTTGTAATCTTTAGGATTAAAAAGCTGGACAAGAGTGGAGTGCCCAAAGATCACTGCATTGCCGATCTGACCGGGAAGAGGTGTGCCACCATAATGTATAAGACTCTTATTGAGATCATCTCCAGCAATAGTAACAACAGCGTCATGAATCTTTAACTTTGGTATAGAAATTGTATATGGGGATTGTCTGTATGCGTGCGTATCTTGAGGCCTGGCAGGAAACCAAACGTTGGGATTGGTATAATCGACACCATCTGTGATAGTTTTATTTACCCCAAGCACTGATGAGATTTTGTTTGATACCGGAGAGACTGTTTTGGCAAGCGCTGGAGCCGTAAAAGCCATAAATGAGAGGATAGGCCAACTGATCCAAGAGAGCAGCCCAAATCCCACAATCATCAGCACAAATGATGCCATGATAGACACAGACGATCGCCTGCGACGAGGTTTTTGAACTTTTACTGGTGCTTTGACGTATTTATAGATTGCCATAACTCAACTTCATACTTGATTGCATCAGTGTATGTTATTGTGGAGTGATTTGAAATGAAATGTTATTGGGATTTGCTGGTATAGATCCTACAGGGTTTAACTTAAAAGTAATTGCTACCCCACCCACTCCGTCTACAGCACTCAGGATTTTTGTGGCTTCCTCTACACTTTTTCCGACTATTTGTTTACGCATACCAGTTTCATCAATCACCCCATACCCTTTGGCTGTGGCAGAAGATGTGGCATCGATCTTGCCATCTTTTTTTACCTTGAGGTCTGCAATCGTGGTTTGTATCGTTTCGGGAGCAAGTGTATATCCTGGAGGCAAAGTATTTTTGAGAGACTCAAGGAGTAAGGCTTGGGCATCTGTCTGGCGAAATGCGATTCCGCTTACGGATAATCCCACTGTCCCGCTCACCTCAGTGACCTCTTGATCTAACTCTTGAGCAAAAGTTTTTTCAGCGATCGATGTAGTCACTGTATCCTCCACAAGTTGATCTCCCCCTCCGACGCCTGCGTTTAGATCTGTTTTGGCCTGCGCGACCAATTCTTTAGTAATAGCAGTGACAAGCGCATCATAATCTGACCTGGTTACAACAGTTGCCTCTCGGCTTGTGCCCCCGGTAAACGGCTGTTCATTTCTCGCTATTAAAACACTGGAGTCATACGCATCAAAAGTAAAGACGCTGTCTGCAGGCAAATTGCTGCCTGCTCCTATTTGACCCGCAGTCGCTGCTGCTTTGACTTGACCAAACGTCCGAGAGCCACTGGCAAAAGAATCTGCTGCAGATGCTACCAGGACCTCACTATCGAGCGTAAACTTCAGGTTACCACTGACGAGCACTGTGCCTTTCTTCAGAGTCCTTGACGCAAGGGTTTTATTAAAAATTGTCACAACCCCTTTGGCTGGGTCCCCGATCTTTTTTTTACCTGAGACGGGCAATGTTTTTGAGCCAGTTACTTTTGTCTCAATTTTTTTCCCAGGGATAGTCATTGTCACAATATCTACGGCGGACGCTGCTGGGTCAATGGTGATTTTGTTGCTGGCTTGAGCTATCTTTGCAGTTAAAAACACTTGAACTTTAGCTGAAGGCATAAACCAGTTCATAGCAAGTATGATGCCAGAAATAAGCACAAGTCCCACAAGCAGTATGACGATGGGTCCAATCTTGAGAGATGAGAGATCGGGGAGTTTTTTGGCAAGTTGCTCTAGCATATTCCCTGGTTCAGATTTCCCTTCTTCCCTCTCCTCTACATCCCGTTCCACTGCTATTTGTGGACGATTCTGTGGTTGAGTTTGCTGCGAACGCTGGGCTAGGGCATAGTTGGCGTCATCATCACGAGCTGGTTGCTTTTTAAATCCCAAAGCTTCTGGCTCGACCATAACTACATTTTCTATAGAATCATCGGCTCCACGTGATGTTACTTTTTTTACTATAGATACTGGTGGTGATACTTCAGCTTTTTGGGCATATACATTTTGTGTCAGGTCACGCTCTTGTGGCTCCTGTGTAGGCGACGTGGCAGTCTCAACCTGCTCAGTCTCAGCCCCTTCTGTACTTTCTGGCTCATCAGCGAGTTCGCTAATGCCTGCAGTGGTTATTGAAGATACGAGTGCTTCTGATCCGAGTGCTTCGATCTTTGGAAAATGGAGGAAGTTTGAGAGATTTTGCCACGGGTGCTTGAGGAGTGCGCGCGCCACCTCGTCACGCTGCTCAGTCGTGCCACCAAACACCAGCATCCGAGACGGCAGGACTTCCTCTCCGGCAAATGCACGGATGCCTTTGTCTATGGTTTCAATTATTCTTTCCTTGTGCTCCAGCCTCACACGACCAATGTGTTTCCCAATTTTATACAGATATATGCCAATATCTTTGCCTAGGAGTTCTATGAGGATGGCGTTTGCAGGCACTCCCTCCTCTGCTTTGAGATGGTGAATGATGGCATCAGCAATAGGGACAAAACCAATGGGTTTAATCTCTAGCTGGGCCATGAGGTCACGGACGTGTGGACGGATATGTTTTTCTATCGCTCCATCTGCCGTCACATAGAGAGAGGACAGACCTAGGATAGCCTGCTCGACATCGGGTACATCACTGGACTCACCCAGCGTCTCACAGGCTTTTTTAGAGGCATTGATGCGCCCTTCCCAGGTGTCGTCAAGAAGCGCTTCCACAACGGGTTTTCCCAATGTCGTCACTCTTCCTCCAGACCGTTCCCAGACGCTCACCCCCACACTGGCAGTATCGATAAGGAGGGACAAATACACCTCGCCCTTCACCTTTGGCTTGGGAGAAATAATTTTGGAAAATATATCTGGCAGTTTCATGAGAGAATATTGCACCACAGGTCCTATACATCATTGTAGAGCCACAAGAGGAGCGTGTAAAGTTTTAGGAAGAAGCGCGTGAAATGTCAACCAAATTTTGTTCCGATTTTTCTGAAAATGATTTATAAAGCCGGATCATTTGTATGTGTGCTGGCAAAAGTGGTGTAGGTAAATCATGTATATCAAACCAATTCCAGCCATCACATTTGTTAGGCTCAACCAAAGTAATCTCTCCTGACCACCCCGTGCATATATATGTGAAGTGAATAAAGTCATATGTCTCCTGCCATTCTCGTATGACTCCTAAATATTGAATATGACTTGCAACAATTCCCACTTCTTCTAAAAGTTCGCGTTTTGCACATGCTTCAAGTGACTCTCCAACACTCAATCTTCCACCAGGCAAACCATAACATCCTGCCTTGTAGGCATTTTTTCGTTTCCCCAGTAATACTTTTTTCTTGGTAACATCCAGCAGTATCACTGCAGCACCAATATGTTGTTCGTCATCAACTTGCATAAGATTAATAATTAATACTCATAATAATTCACAAAATATCAATAATCTTCGTTCCTACACTTACAAAGGAGAATCAAACATAAGTCACTCCGACTGATTCTCGATCAGGTCGAGAATGACTAATGTTTGACTTTAATTACCTCCGTTGTAATTTGGTTACTTAATACAACTAAATATGGACTATTTCAATAGCCCCACATCAGTAAAGAGTTCTCTGGCGGCATCTACCATGGGAAATGTCGCAAGCTCTGGGATCCTAGCCCAACGGGTCTCGGCATAGAGAGCACTCGGGATATTTGCGCGGCCTTTATAATCACTGTGATACTCGATAAACGTATATTTTTCTGGTACATTTTGCTCATTTGGAATTTTTGCCACCCGCATAGTTTTACGAATTGCTGGAACTAGTGAAGTAATATTTTTCATATCGATATTAAAATGTGTCAGGATGAGTCCAGACAAATACTTTGTGAGAGCTACATGTTCGAAATCCTCTTTCTTGATAGCTTGTATCATTTCATCATCAACTACTACCTCTCCTCCCGGTGGATACCAGAGATTATCATAAGGAAATGGCCCTAGTTTCTTTTTGCCCAAAAGCGTCATATCTCTGTACCGGACTGAGGTCCAGATGTAGTAGTGCATAAGGGAAGTGTACTACAGAATAGAGGTGAGAGGTTAGAGTTTTAAGTTTAGTAAATTGTTAAATTGTTAAATTGTTACATTGTTCCATTGTTCCATTGCTAATTTTTATTTCGAGCCTGTCGAGAACAACAATCGTATTACTTCTCGACGCGCTGGCGCTTACTCGAAGAATAAATACATCCTATTTTTCAGATTTACCCCACCTTTGCATACAGTCTGCGCACCCCTGCTCCTAGGGCTTCTTCGCGGAGGATTTTAAATGACCCCAGCACTCCTGTGTGCTCCACATGGGGCCCGCCGCAGATTTCTTTACTAAATCCGCCCATACTGTAGACTTTTACCTGCTCAGGGTATCGCTCGCCAAAAAATGCCAGTGCTCCACCCTTGATCGCCTCATCATATGTAGACATTACAAACGATACGGGCAGATCTTTGGCAATTTGCTCATTTACCATCGTTTCAATCTTGTCTATTTCTTCTGGTGTAATTTTGGCAGTATGGGAAAAATCAAACCGCAAACGCTCGGCTGTGATATTACTGCCCTTTTGTTGTACATGGGTACCCAAGATTTTACGAAGAGAGGCATGGAGTAAGTGTGTCGCTGTATGCAGCTTTACCACCTCATCGCTATGATCCTGCAGTCCTCCTTTAAACATCCCCTTGGCTGCAGTCCGAGACGTATCTTGATGCTTTTTAAAAGCATCTTCAAACTCGCCTTTTTCTACTTTTTGGCCCCGCTCGCGAGCAATCTCCTCTGTCATTTCCCAGGGGAAACCATATGTCTCATAGATCTTAAAGGCACTTGTGCCATCCAGAGCAGGCAGCTTCTCGATTTCACGTAGTCCTTTTTCTAGACTTTTACCAAACCGTACGCCTTCCTCCTCGAGTATTTTTTTAATCTCTGAGGCTTTCTCAAGCACGTTTGGATATGCATCCTTATATATATCAGCGATTGGCGCCACAAGCTCTCCTATATATTTCCAGTCACCACTTGCCCCAAGTTTTCGTCCGTACAGCAGTGATCTGCGAATGAGTCTGCGCAGTACATACCCTTGCGTCTTGTTTGAGGGCATCACACCGTCTGCAATCATCATGACAGCGGCCTTTATGTGATCAGCTACTATGCGCATAGAGCGCAGGTCATCGGCATATGTTGAATGAGAAATCAGTTCAAGAGTATTGATGATGGGCATAAATAAATCAGTCTGCAGGATATCCTGACGGTTTTCTGTGACTGCCACGAGTCTATCCAGCCCTCCACCAAAATCTACATTTTTATGCGTAAGCTCATCAAGCGAACCATCGGGGAGTTTTTTAAATTGCATAAACACGGAGTTGGCTATCTCCATAAATCTGCCACAGTCACAGTTCACATGACATTTTTCATGTTTCCATGGGGAATGTTCATGCAACTTCAGCTCTGCACCAAAGTCATAAAAGACTTCACTATCCGGCCCTCCCGGCTCTCCTGGTGGCATTTTTTCAGGTTCCCCTGACCTGCTCCACCAATTTTTTTTGGCAGGATATGCAAAGATACGCTCACCCTCTTTGGCATCAATTTTTACAGAGCTAAAAATCGATTTCCAAAGCTGTATCGACTCAGAATCTTTTTTGACACTGTCATTTCCCTCAAATACTGTGACAAAAAGCCTCGTTGGGTCTAGCCCTAATTCTTGTGTAAGGAACGTAAATATCCACGGGAGTTGATCGGATTTAAAATAATCTCCCAGTGACCAGTTGCCAAGCATTTCAAAAAACGTAATATGGCGATTGTCACCAACTTCCTCTATATCCTGGGCACGAAAAGATTTTTGACTATTGACGAGACGCTTACCAGCCGGGTGTGGTTGACCCAGTAGGTATGGCACGAGAGGCTGCATGCCTGACGAAGTGAAAAGTGTGGTGGGATCGTTCTCCGGGACAAGACGAGCTGATGGGATAGCCACATGCCCACGAGCCACATAAAAGTCGATAAATTTTTGACGAACGAG
>CAZPNL010000044.1:0-11923 GCA_964588145.1 uncultured Gammaproteobacteria bacterium | reverse complement strand
AAAGTGACGCAGCCACGAGTTTGCCCATATATACCCAGAATATATGAGACGACAAATGAAGGCAAATGAAGTATAAAAATCTATCCCACCAAAGATACATTAAAACTATTTTTATGAGTATATGCTTATTCATCAACGGCACACATATAACATAAGGTGTAATTACTTTTTTAGTTAAGGGTATGTTTTTGTATACCGAAACTCGACTCCCCAGCCTTCGCCAGGCCTGCCTACCGTCAGGTAGGGCTACGGCCGGCAGGCGAAACTCGAAACTCATTTTGATTCTAAGCTTCTAAATAACTAAGCTACTAAACCTCTTTCTAAGCTCTAAACTCTAAACTCTAACCCCTAAGCTCTCTATGTTCTCAAAAATTCTCGCAAAATAAATCTAACAATGGAACAATAGAACAATGTAACAATGGAGCTTTTGAACAATATAACAATATAACAGTTTAACAATGTAATATTGTCCTTTCTTCAAGCCAAACGACCAATGAAAGAACTAAGTTACTAAATAACTAAACCTCTAAGCCTCTCTTTCTTGCAATATCTTGCAACATCATGCAATATTATGTAGAGTAAACGAGTGAAGTTTCCTCCGCACATTCGTCAGACTGATGTCATTAAAGATCTCGTCTATGAGATTGATCTCCTGCGGACGGCCTACGAGCTGCATCCAGTATCTGACGAGCGAGCACGACATATCCAGCGCGTGACGCTTTTGAAAAGTTCCCTCTTTAGTGCACGGATTGAGGGAAACCCGCTTGAGCTCCATGAGATTTCCCGTGATATGGATGGGAATAGTGCACACACCCGAGAAGTGTCAAATCTCGTGCGCGCATACGAGCACATCCCAGATCTGGTTACGCACGATGTCACAATTGAGCTTCTCACGGATTTTCATAACCTCGTCATGAGCGATTTAGCATGGGATGCTGGCACACTCCGTACCGAGGAATCAGCCATATTTACCATGGCAGGTATAGCTGTGTATCTATCTCCCGCACCCAGCCGCGTCCGGCCGTTACTGACAGAGTTATGTGCCTATGCCAATGGGCGAGAGCATAGTCCTCTCATAGTCGCAGCGCTTGTACATGTATGGTTTGAAAAAATTCACCCCTTTGTCGACGGCAACGGGAGAGTGGGCAGACTTCTGAGTGCATTACTCTTGACTAAGCACGCGTATGGTTTTAGTGGGCTTGTACCTATAGAGGAGTACCTGGATACGCATCGAGATATGTATTACGGAGCACTCCAAAAAGACACGCAGGACGTCACTGAGTTTGTGGAGTTTTTTCTGACAGCTCTCTACGAGCAAGCCAAAATATCACTCTCAGAAGCAAACCAACCAACAGCTAAAGATCCATTTGAAAATCTCTTGCCTCGTAGAGCAGAAATTATGCATATCATCCTAGATCATACGCTCGTCTCATTTGATATGCTTGCTAGACGCTTTCCCACAGTTCCCGCAAGGACCCTCCACTATGATATTTCTCAGCTTATTAAAGATGGGTATGTCCTGAAAAAAGGAAGCACAAGGGGGGTAGTGTATGGGGTGAAACCGCTTGAGAGAACTATTTGACTTTTAAAATGCATTATTTGCCATTGTTGGCTTGAGCTATGCGATATTCATATATCATTTGTCCAAATGGGCATAAGTCTCGAAGCTTACCCGCGTACCCAGGGTCATCAAGGTATTCTTGAAGTAGTGCTTTGGGAATATCTCCCGTCTGCGCCCAATACACACAAGGTAAAGTAGGGTCTGGGTCTACCTCATGAGCAGCCTTGCAATTTGGCTGGCGACAACGGGGGAATAATGCTGGGTCAAAGTCAAGAGTTGTCATAAGTGCATTAATTATTGAAAAGATTTTAGCATATTCAGCATTTTGTTTTCAGGGTGGTGCGTTAGCTTTTAGAACTCAGGTAAAATGGGGGAGAAAAGTAATAAAACGCCTTTTATTTTAAAGCCTTGAGCAATATATCAATTTAACAATTTAAGCAATTTAACAGTTTAACAATTTTGCTCCCCACTATTCTCAATAATTCTCGCAAAATAAACTTCACAATGGAACAATGGAACAATGGAGCAATTTAACAGTTTAACAATTTTATTCCTCGCTCCCTTCTCATGACTCATGACGCTTGACGCATGTAGCCTGATGCTTGTTCTTTTCCTAAAACCTCAAACTTCCAACAGTCGCTACCGCTATGGCTGGCAAGCAAACGACAAACGAAATTACCAAACTCTAACCGCCAAACTCTCTTCGTACCCAAAAATATTCATTTCATAAAGTAACAGTGGAGCAATTGAGCAATGGAGCAATTTAACACTGAAACAATATATTTTTACCAGCCACCTGGCCACCTGCCTACCTGGCTGCCCCCTTTCCAACTAAAAATTGGTACAAAGGATTAAAATCATTTTTGGAGAGATCATGCAAATATGGATGTATTACTTGTTGAGTTGATAGTGGTAGAATAGTGCATTATGACAGCGCAACTCGTATTTATTGATGATTCCGGTGATCCTGGGTTTCAGGTATCCAAAGGATCAAGTCCGGTATTTGTCATCGCCATGGTGCTTTTTTCAGATACACTTGAGGCTGAAAAAACATCTCTTGCCATAAAGCAACTACGTCGCAGCTTAAAAGTATCTGACTCATATGAGTTTAAATTTAATAAATCCGACGTTCGATTTAAGACGGAGTTTTTTAAGGCTGTTTGTTCTTTTGATTTTTCAGTCCGAGCTATTGTTACCAGAAAGGTAAGCATTCAAAGTGCCAGACTGAGAAACTATAAAGAAAATTTTTATAACTATATGATTATGCAGGTATTGAAAAATAACAGTGGAAAGATCAAAAATGCAAAGCTTATATTTGATAAGCATGGAGAAAAAATGCTACGAGATCAGCTTCGGGTGTATCTGAGCGCACAGTTAAATAATAAATCTTTAAACATATTTAAAGACCTAAAATTTGTCGATTCTAGACAAAATACATTAGTTCAGTTGGCTGATATGGTGGCAGGATCCATAAACTGGAGTACATCAAAAAAAGATCCCAAGTTTTTAAATATGCTCAGAAAGACTGGTAGAATTGATAATATTTGGGAATTTAAATAAACGACCCTAATTCCTATCCAAGCGTAAGCTTGGAACGCGCACCATACGGTGACAATTCGGAATTAGGGTCTATGTATATATAGTATGACATATTGAGGCTAAAGTGTCAACCATTTTGAGGCTAAAATGGGGGAAAATCGGCGAATTATTACGCGCCAAAAGGCAGTAAATCATCAGCAGTAGAATTTGTATTTCTTACTCTGCCAACTGCTCACTACTTACTAGCTACAAGCTACTTGCTACCTTCCTACTAACTATCATCCTACCAGGCTATGTCATCGATCATCTTAGTATGTAGTACTTCTCGACTGCGCCCCGCCAAGGCGGGACTTCGCTCGAACAATAAACATAACAATGGAACAATGGAGCTTTTGAACAATTTAACAGTTTAACAATTTAACAATTTTGTTCCCCCGATATCAACAACTCTCACTATATAAAACTAACAATGTAACAATGAAACAATGGAGCAATATAACCCCACTTCGTCCCCGAAGATTCGGGACTTCGTGGGGCAAGCAATTGTACAATATATTTCTACCGGCTACTGGCCACCTGGCCACCTGGCTACCAGCTACAAGCTACGAGCTACCTGCCTACCTGGCTACCATCATCGGACTATCACAATATTTGGTAGTTCTCGACAAGCTCGAACAAAAAATCTAACAATGAAACAACTCGCCTCGCCATCAGGCGGGTGAAACAATGGAACAATAGAGCAATGGAACAATAGAACAATATAACAATTTAACAATTATTTGCCCCCGCAATTCTCTCCCTGGGTTTAAAACTGGTACTATCAGAATGTGCATAAAAAAATAGATTATGCCCCGTACATTGAATATCTTATTAGTGCTAGAATAAGTCCAAATGATCAATGAAAAAACAACTCGCGAGCAGTGGATTGATGCAAAGCTTATTGCTGCAGGGTGGACGAAAATTGTAGATTTTTCAGAATCATTAGACTTAGCTTCTCTCCATAAAGTCGCAGTATGCGAGCTTCCTACAGATGATGGATTTGCAGATTATGTATTGTACTTACATGGTAAGCCCTATGTCATCGTAGAGGCCAAAAAAATCAGTCTCAATCCACAAAATGTGCTGCAACAAGCTCAGAGATACGCAAAAACAGTTCGTGTTGGTTTGGGTGACTATCATGGATACAAAGTACCTTTTGCTTATGCTACAAATGGTGAGCTCGTATGGTTTCAGGATTTTCGTATAGAGCTGAGTAGGTCACGCACAGTAGATGGATTTCATACACCCGACGCTTTGGAGGAGCTATATGCCACACAAACGAGCACAAATGCTTTGTGGCTCCTACAAAACCCTCCTGACTCTAGTAGGCTTCGTCCATATCAAAAAGAAGCCATCAAGGCTGTAGAGGCTGCCATGGCACAATCCAAACGATCCATGCTCGTAGCTATGGCCACGGGTACTGGAAAAACATATACAGTTGCCTCGCTTATCTATCGTTTACTCAGATCTCATACAAGCAAACGTATACTTTTTCTCGTGGATCGCAAAGCGCTTGCAGCGCAAGCAGTTATGGAATTTGCTGCATACGAAGCAGAGGGTCAGCTTAAATTCAATCAAATCTATCAAGTATACAGTCAAAAGTTCAAACGCAACGCATTTGGTGACGAAGAAAAATTTGATTTTACAGCCCTTCCCAATGATTATCTGACCCACCCAGATGGCACAGAGGCATTTGTATATGTGTGCACGATCCAGAGAATGCAAATAAATCTCTTTGGCAAAGAGGGTATGTTTTCCGCTTCAGGAGATTACGAGCCAGAGGATGATGCAGACAAGATTGATATTCCTATTCACGCGTTTGACACAATCATCGCAGATGAGTGCCATAGGGGATATACCTCGCATGAAATCAGTAGATGGCGAGAAGTACTAGACCATTTTGATGGGACGAAAATAGGCCTGACTGCCACCCCTGCCGCACACACCACAAGTTACTTCAAGGATATTGTCTATCGCTATGGGTATGAACAAGCAGTCAAGGATGGATATCTCGTAGACTATGACGCGATAAAGATAGACTCGGGTGTTCGACTCTCAGGTATCACCATCCAAGAAGGTGATGAGGTTGAGCAGATAGATCCAGAAACAGGTGCGCAACAACTTGATCTGATAGAAGATGAACGACATTTTGAAGTAAGTGAAGTAGAGCACAACGTGACAGCTCCAGATAGCAATAAAAAAATTATTGAGGAATATGCAAAGTATGCCCTTGCCCATGAAAAAGATATAGGGAGATTTCCTAAAACCCTCATATTTGCTGCAAATGATCTCCCGCATACTTCCCATGCAGATCAGTTGGTAGATATATGTCGTGATGTATTTGGGAGAGGGGACGCTTTTGTACAAAAAATTACAGGATCAGCCACTGTTGATAGGCCACTGCAGCGTATCAAGGAGTTTCGCAATCGGCCTGAGCCGCATATAGTTGTCACCGTAGACATGCTTTCTACTGGAGTAGATATACCGTCTATAGAATATATTATTTTTCTCAGACCCGTACGCTCTCGTATCCTCTTTGAGCAAATGCTTGGTCGTGGCACGAGACTCTGTAAAAATTTCCCTAACGGTATGGGTACGAGTTCCAAAACACACTTTACTATTTTTGACTGCTTTGGAGGCACCCTACTAGAGGCATTTCGTAATTCTACAGGTATGACGACAGGAGAGCCTATTCCACCAACTCGCACGATAGAAGAAATTATCACAGCACTCAGCAACAACAGTGATGTAGAGTACAACACACGTTGTTTTATCAAGCGCATCCAGCGTATAAATAAAGAAATCACCCAAGCAGGGAGAGACAGCCTCGCTAAATATATTCCAAACGGGGATCTGGGAGCTTATGCACAGACATTTGCAGACAAATTGCGATCAGATCGGGGCGCTACACTCCAAACTATCACTGATAAAGATTTTATCTACCTACTCACGCACTACCCCAAGCCAGACCGACTCTTTATTAAAGCTCCTGGCGTCATAGATACAGTCGTATCAGAGTATCTGTTTCGCACGACGGATGGTCGCGAACTGAAACCCACGGAGTACATAGAGCAATTTGAAAAATATGTCAAAGAAAACCCTGAGCATATAGCAGCACTAGAGGTAGTACTGGAAAAGCCAGCCGCATGGAGTACAGCAGCACTTCGTGAACTTCGTCAAAAACTTGCACAAGCTCCCGAGAGGTTTACAGATGACAATCTGAGAAAAGCATACAAATATCCACTCGCTGATATCATATCCATGATCAAACATGCGGGCAAAGACGAGCCACTCATGTCTGGTAAAGAACGAGTAGAAAAAGCAATAGCAAAAGTCATGGCAGGCCACAGTCTCACACCACAACAAGAAGCATGGCTTGTGCTCATCAAAAAACATCTCATTGAAAATCTCACCCTAGAACCAGATGACTTTGATGCTATCCCGCTGTTTCGTGACCACGGAGGTAGTTTCGGTCGCATCAACAGAGATTTTGATGACAAGCTCATGGACTATATAAATCAAATCAATGCAGCCATACCGGAGGTGTATACATATGCAGTCTAATATCGTCAATAAATTATGGGGATTTTGTCATATACTCCGCCACGATGGTATGGATTACGGAGATTATGTAGAACAGCTCACCTATCTGTTATTTTTGAAAATGGCCGAAGAACGGCGCGTCACTATCCCTCCTCAATTCGCATGGTCAGTACTAAAAACCAAATCAGGCACAGAGCTTACGGATTTTTATACAGACACACTGCGCGGACTTTCCAAAGAGTCGGGACTACTAGGTGCTATCTTTGCAGAGGCCCTCTCCAAGTTTACTAAACCCGTCAACCTCAAAAAACTTATTGACCTCATAGATGAAATTGACTGGTCAGGACTCAATGTAGATGTTAAAGCAGAAGCATACGAGGGACTTTTAGAAAAATCAGCAGCCGAAGGCAAAAAAGGTGCTGGTCAGTTTTTTACTCCACGAGTACTGATAGAGTCTATCGTACGCTGTGTGGCGCCAGACCCCAGAGCATCAGCTGACTTTAGTATCAGTGATCCTGCTGCTGGTACAGGTGGATTTATATTAGCAGCCTACAATTGGTTTTATAAAAAAGTAGGTGGAGCCCTCAACCGAGACGAACTAGACAAGATACGCAAACATACCTATTTTGGCACAGAGCTTGTCGCCAGACCGCGCAGACTGTGCCTGATGAATCTGTATCTACACGGCATAGAGTCTCAGGTACGACTAGCCGATTCGCTCTACGAGCCAGACAATGGGGATCGCTTTGATGTCATCCTCACAAATCCTCCATTTGGTACCAAAGGAGCAAATCAGGTGCCAGAACGTCAAGACTTTACCGTGGCCACCAGTAACAAGCAGCTTAACTTTATCCAGCACATACTCACGATCCTTAAACCCGGTGGAAGAGCTGCAGTGGTGCTGCCAGACAATGTACTTTTTGAAGACAAAGCTGGCGAGATATTTAAGATTCTCACCCAAGACTGCAATCTCCATACAGTCCTCAGGTTACCCAGAGGCACATTTACACCATATAGTCAGGGAGTTAAGGCAAATGTCATCTTTTTTACAAAAGGGCTACCGACAGAAAACACATGGATATATGACGGTAGGACCAATGTGCCTGGTATTACCAAAAAGGACCGCCCGCTCACAGCTGCCCACTTTGAAGAATTTGAAAAAGTATACGGCACAAATCCAGATGGACTGAGCAAAAGAGATGAGTCAGATTCGCCAGATGGGAGATGGAAAAAGTTTACTATAGAGCAAGTCCGTGAAAAACACTTTAAGCTAGACAGTTTCAAGTGGCTTAAGGATGAGGATGTAGAAGATTCAGACGACCTCCCAGATCCAGAAGAACTCATCACAGATGCACTATCAGCGCTCAAAGAAGCGACAGATGGGTTGGAGAAAATCTATGCAGAACTCACAAATGGAAGATAATATACTTGATTTTCCCGAAGATTGGGTGAAGATTCCATTATGTAATGCAGGTAAAGTTGTAACGGGAAATACACCTAAGACTTCAAATACCGAATATTATAATTCGGATTATCTTCCATGGGTTACACCACCTGATTTAGATGACGGAATTCGTATATCTACAGCTAAAAAGTATTTATCTAGAGAAGGAGCAAAAATAGCAAGGGTGCTGCCAAAAGGAGCCGTAATGGTTTCTTGTATTGGAAATCTGGGAAAAGTCGGAATAGCTGATGTAGCTGTTGCTACAAATCAACAAATAAACTCAATTATTTTTAATGACGACGTAGATCCTGAGTATGGATTTTATTACTGCCAAACACTTAAAAAATGGCTAGAATCTAACTCATCAAGCACGACTATAGCAATTATAAATAAAAGTAGATTTGAACAAGCACCATTTCTAAAACCTACTATCTTTATCCAAAAACGCATAGTTAAAAAGCTAAAATTATATTTATCGCAAGTTAAGGAGTGTAGTAATAGGATAAGTAAAACTAAAGTTCTCATCCAAAAATTTCGCCAATCTGTTCTCTCCGCAGCCGTCACGGGCAAATTGACTGAGGAATGGAGAGAAGAGCATGGCGATTATAAATGGAATTATGTTCAGTTAAGTAATGTATCCGACAAAGTCACTGATGGGGACCATAATCCTCCCAAGCGTGTAAAAGTCGGAGTGCCGTACCTAACAGCTAAAAATATTAAAAAAAACAGAATAGTTTTTGAAAATTGTACCTATCTAAGCAAAGAAGACTATATAAAAGTCATTAAAAGATATAAGCCCCAAAAGAATGATTTGTTAATAACTTGTGTTGGGACTTTAGGTGAAACAGCTATTATTTCAGACGAAACTCATTTTGCAATTGACAGAAATATTGCTGTAATTCGTCCAAAAACCGAAGTGCTTGTTCAATATCTAAACTTTGTACTAAATAATTCAGAAACTTTACAAGTTCTTAAAACTTCATCAGGATCTTCTGCTCAACCACACTTGTATTTAACGGACCTTAAAAAACTAGAATTTAATTTGCCATCTTTGGATGAACAAGAAGAAATTGTCAAAAAGGTTCAATCGTTATATCAGATCGCAGATCTAGTTGAAAAACAAATTGAGGTAACAGAAAAACGAACAAATAAACTTACTCAATCAATTTTAGCAAAAGCGTTTAGAGGGGAGTTATAGAATGGCAAATATACTACATAGGCCTGTAGAGCAATCTGAATGCAATTTATCATACTATTGTCGCAAATGCAGTCAAAAGGTGAGAGGGATACCACTTGGAGAGCCACAATATCAGACAAGTGAGTTTTATGATCAGTATGTATGGCTGATCTGTAGATGCCCCTCAAAAAATTGTGAATTATCATTTGTCATCTATGATAAACTCAATGACCGCATACGCTCAGTGTACCCATATGCGGGCAGCGACCCAGAACATTTCCACAGTTCCATCCCGCTCTCCGTGAGAGAGGACATAGCTGAAGCAGATAGATGCTATTTTGCTGAGGCATATAGAGCAACACTTGCAATGTATAGGCGAGCATTGCAAAACATAATATTGAATAAAATACCGAGTCCAGAAGTAGCAGAAATGAAGTTGTATATGCAGATTGACCAATTGCAATCAGCGGGATTCATTACAAAAGATTTACGAGACACTGCACACGAAATCAGGCATTTTGGCAATTTTGGTGCACATCCTACAAACGATAAGCTAGATATGGCACAAAAAGAGGATGTTGATCTCATACGGCAATTAGTTTTTGACATTATTGGTGCGGTTTATATAGGACCACATGAAACTGCTGTACTAAAATCAAAGAGAACAAAGGAGTGAAAATTATAAGTGCATTTGGGAATTTTTCTACATATTTTGTCAGCCAACCAGAGAAGCAACATGCTGTCAATAAATACCCTTATAACTACGATATATATCTTTATAAGATATATATGCACCACACAAATAACCATTAGCCTCAAATCAACGTCGCATTTCCATAAAAGTGAGATCGTATCAATTTATTGTTTGTAGTTATTTATGCTAAAATGCCAAAAATATGGAAAAAAAGCATTTTGAAGACGAATTAGAGAAAAGTTTAACTTCACATGGACTATTGCGATATACCAGGGATTACTTTAAGGCATTTGAGGATATACATGAGAAATATCCAAACGTAATAATAATGTACGAGGTAAAATATTATTTATTAAGCCATTCAATTGAACTCGGAATGAAAGCGATTCTTCGAGAAAAAGGTTATACAAGAAAAAAATTAATAAACATTGGGCATGATTTAGAGAAACTAATAAATGTTCTGCATGAAAATGGCATTTTGATTGATGTTGCGAGTATGAAGCGAACATTTATTTTAAACGATTATTACAGAACAAAACAATTTGAATATCCACAAACAGGATATAAGGAATTGCCGTCATTAGATGATATGAAAGAGTCAGCTCATTTGTTATTAAAAATGGCAAGAAAATTGATCACAAAAGAACTGCCAAAATAGATAAATTACTATGAGATTTAATATAATATTAGCTGTAATTGTTTTCATATTATTGCACTTCCTTTTGCCTACGACAATCTTAGCTGCAATATCAGACAATTTTAATAAACTAGCTATCGGTATTGCAGCTTTAGTTACAGCTTATTTTGGAGGTAGATATTTCATTGAAAAGCGTACAATTCAACAACAGATTGATCTTTATAGGAAAAAATACCCTGCTGATAAATACCATATAGAATGGAAAATAATTGTTAGAGAGGATAGATATGGTGAGCCTCATGTGTTAGATATTGAAACCGAGGTTAAACATCATATCTGGAATATGAAAACAATTTATGATTTAGGTTGGCAATTTTGTGAGAGAGAGCCTGTTAAGATTAAAAAATTTAATAATTACCTTACTGGAGAAAATATACGCACAAGGGGAGAGTTAGGTGAATAAAGATAAATAGGATTTTATAAGTAATTATATTAGTCCACCTGTGAGGCGGATTGTTAGACTTAATAATTTTAGAGAATTAGTTAAATAACACAACAAATAGAATATGGCCATACCAAAATTTTACGAGACAGTTTTGCCCATACTGAATGTACTATAATCTAACGTAAGTAAAGAAATTTAATGATATAAAGTATGTGTAAACATGTTACAGTTTTATAAATTCTAATCATTGATATAGAGTTGTATTCACATTGATAATATATATTGAAAAATATAGATAAATAGATGGGATATTATAAATTTATTTCTTAAATTATATGTCTGAAGAAGGGAACACCATAGTAGATAGAATTGAATATGCCTTTGATATACTTAAAAGTGGGGATGATCCGGGATGGCTTGAAATGATTTCTCGCTCGGGCGACTCTAGGTATGACGATATCGTCTTTAATCTCATTACGAAAGTTGAGGTAGCTGGAATTTCTGATGAAGATACCATTGGTAGGTTACAATCAATCGTTGAACAACGAATGGAATCGCTTAGAGAAAGATTTGCAGGTAGATCAGTAGGTAGAAATGCTCCTGGTAAAATGGAGTATGATACGACGCTTCAAGCATGGAGAGAATTTAAAGAAAGATTGGAACAACGTTAAAACTTCTGATTGTAATTTTTTTATATATTTTCTCTACCCAGGAGGCGTACAGACTCACACGCCATACTTCACTTATTCATCTCATGGCGTATCCTATGTTAGATAGATACAATTCTCTACATGCTATAATCTAAACAAATTCAATACTATCCACAGGATAAATCATCCATGGC
>CAZPNL010000043.1:0-12567 GCA_964588145.1 uncultured Gammaproteobacteria bacterium | reverse complement strand
ATATCTGGATCTGTGGATCATTGGCTGCCTGACGAAGATTCTGCTGACCTACTACATACACTAGTCCACACAAAGCGGTAACAACAACAGCAAGCGGTATCCAATACTTTATTTTGCTTAACACAAAACAATTATCACAGTAAAATAAAAATATTTCAACTAAGATCAACGCCCATAGCTAATTACCTCGTCGCCTCAGCAGTGGAAAAAGATACATATAGCCGCCAGTCAACATCATCACGAAAAGTGAGATGACAAAATAGATACTAAAGTCGTTGTGCAAAAATCTCATTAGTCCCACATCCAAAAATGGCATGCTGCTTAAAAAAGAGTACTTAAGTACAATACCTGTAATACTCATAAAGAGTATAAGAAATGATGTGAGATAAAGAAATAGTCTGTGAATTACTTTTGCCAAAAGATATATCTTAGTCATCGTCTCCCTCCCCAACTTGTATTGATTTAATTGCGCCCTTATCCGGCTGGTGCAGCACCTTTCCATTCACGTCGCCTATATATATCAGACCAAGTAGGCGCATGGCTGTCGCCGAATGGCTACCACGTCCAGCTTTGGTGATAAATGGCTGCGTAGCGTCTTTGCCGCAATATGGAGTGATAAGTCCTCCCCCGCCTGGATGACGAGCAAGAAAATCTGACACAGCATACACTTTATTTTCGATAATTATCCAGCAGTCACTGGAATTATTGTGTTTTGAGATCTCCCCACTAGTCAACACAGTATTTGGATCTATAGACGCGGTGCTTGAAGATGTAGAAAGACTTGCTGCTTGCCGGCTGTAACGGATCACACTAAAAGCAATAAGAACAGAGAGAATAAGAATACTTACTAATCCAAAGATTAATTCTCTTTTAAAACTTGCTCTCATTTAATGATTGTATCAAAAAAAACCATTTACTCGTCTTCCAATTTTTTATTCACGCACTTAAGTTTTTCCTCGAGCATCTTCTTTTTTGCTTCAAGATGCGCCCTTGACATCTTGTGCTCTTGACAGCATTCCAACATCATCATTCCATGCCCACCGTGGGAACACCCACTTCTATCAGCATTTTCACAACATTTTTGATCTGTCATATATTTTCACCTCCTATCAAAATATCTATAAATTTAAGCCCTACCTCTAATAAACCGTAGTAAGAATACGACAACGGCTATAACGAGCAGGATATGAATAAGTCCTCCGCCTACATTAAGTGCGAATCCACCAAGCCACATAACAACTAGAATAAGAGCAATAATTTCAATGATTCCCATATTTATTTCACCTCCTTTTCTGAAGAGTAAGTCAATTTTTATTTAGTCTGCTGAACCTTCACATCAATGCTTTTCGGAACGTTTATCTGAACTCCATTTCTCCCAGTTATGCCTTGTTGGATAATAGGAAGAATGTAGATGAAAAATAAAAACCCAAACACAATTAAAGCTATTATCCCCAGCAAAAAACCGAGTCCATTACTAGACGCGTCAGTACTTGGTGGAGGATTAATTATTGTTGTTGCCATAGGTATTCACCTCTTTTCTCTAAATTACACTTGTCTCTCTACATTTCATAGAAAAATAGATGCAATAAGTCCCACTATAATAACAATTACTAAGATATTGGAAAGCCCAGCAATTGCAAGAATCCCAAGGACAGACAAGATCCATAAAAGGAGGAGTATCGAGGCAATCGCTTGAAATGGACGAGGCAATATACTTATCGCCCACCCAATCGCCAGAAGTATAAGAACCTCCCATAGAGTGACTGCGTGACTGTTGATTGTGATAAGAATTGGATTTGGAATAGAGACAGATATGGGAGAGTATCCAAGAAGCCAGAGAATGATAAGAATTATGATTATTACAGTCAACATATTTTATTGTGTTTCAACATCGCGTGGTGTAATTGGATATATAAGATCCAAGAGATAGACGAGTCCCCACGCAACACACAGATATACAATGGCCGCGATTATTGTGGACCACTCAATGATCGAATTTCCCGATATAGATATTCCCAAAATACCATTAAAAGATGCCGCAAGTGGTGTACTTAGGGCGTAAATGAAGTTGGTGAATCCAATAGTCGAATTTGCCCCCAACGCCTTGAGAATTACTCTGAATAAGAGCAATGCTTCAATAACTCCTAAGATATACCAGATAACCTGATTAAATCTGAAGATTGTCTTCTTCTTCTCATACACTTTCTGCGGAGCTTCTCCACGTGCTACAGACTCCACTTGCCTTGTGGTTTTTTTGACAACTTGCTGGGGAGATTCACTGTCAATAATTGTTATTTCTTCTCGGGTATCATCTGACTGAGTCATAGTAAATTGGGTGTTTTAATTTTTAATTACTGAGTTTGCGCTGCTCTTTCAAATTGGAAACTTCCAGTTCTAGCTCACGGTTTCGCTTAGCAAGATCTGAAGCTGCTTTGTTTGTTTCCTTAATCTTAACATCTTTACTATGCAATTTAAAGAATGTGAGAATAGAAGTTGCGATACTTACTATGGATGATAGTAGCAGACCAATCAATAAAGATCCCAAAACAATTAAGTACATAGGAACATCTCTTAATGAGAATCCCATTAGAGTGATTGAAGCGGTTCCAATATTTTGCGTAGCAAAAACTGCTGAGAATATACCAAAAAATACTAGAAGTATCAGAGTTTCCATATTATTTACGTGCTATGCTTTATCTCGATCTTTTTGATAACTGTTTCTTTGGGTAAGTATTTAATTAAAGCCTTTTCAACCAAGACAGTGAGACTGACCTCCTCGATTACAGCTTGAGCTCTAGCATGTTTTGCTATGGCTGGATTCAAAAAAAGTGTGACTCGTTGTTTCTTGCTAGTTGTCATACTTTAAATAGTACAACTAGTTGTAATACTTGTCAAGTACCAAATTTAAAGCTCGTTCAATTGGAAGAATATAAATCAATAAATCGAGTATAAGCATTTGACACTCCCGACCGCGGCAAACTATAATCTGTAAACAATATGCAAAAAATTACCCCATGTTTGTGGTTCGACAGTAATGCAGAAGAAGCTGTCAACTTCTATGTCTCTATATTCAAGGACGGGAAGATAGGAGCGACAAGCCGCTTCGACAAAGCCTCGGCAGAAGTATCTGGACAGCCAGAAGGATCCGTACTTACGATTGAATTTGAATTGTTTGGGCAGAAATTTTTAGCACTCAATGGTGGGCCAATATTTAAGTTCTCAGAAGCTGTGTCCTTTGTTGTCGACTGCGAGAATCAGGAAGAGGTGGACTATTACTTTGAAAAGCTCTCAGCCGTCCCTGAGTCCGAGCAATGCGGTTGGCTCAAGGATAAGTATGGCCTGTCCTGGCAGATAGTACCCAAGTTGTTGGGTGAGCTACTGAATGACCCTGATCCAGTAAAAAGTGGACGAGTTATGGCAGCAATGCTTCAGATGAAAAAGCTCGATATCGAAAAACTACAAGCGGCCTACGATCAAGGGTAATATCTTTCATCCATAGACCTTGCACTCGAGGTGGTTCGCAAAAGGGGGTAAAATCCCAAAAGAATTCTATCACTTTTTTCTGAGTGAAAAGGATTTAGATTGTAAGGACTATCTAAATGACAATCATTCTTTATAGAGATTTGGTAAAATCTACCTCTATGCATCAGTCTTCAAAAAGCACTACTTTGACGCTGTCAAAGCAAGTGATCGTCCCACTAAATTGTCCAGACATTGTACTTGCGATTGCCCCTTGTCGGAGTGGAACAACAGCACAATTGCGTGTGTTTGCGGAAAATGGAATACCCTCATTATATCAACCCATAAAAGCTACTCTGCGTAGACAAATGGATGGAGAAGAAGGTTTATTTAGAATTCCGGATGTTGGTCATGTATTTATTAAAGAAACACTCGGTCCTTATACAGAAGCAGAGTCTACAATCGATCCATTAGCTGTATTACTTGAGGCGGGCGTACCACAAGAAAAAATCATACTAATTACAATGATGAGAGATCCTATTGACGCTGCCTGTTCATGGATTGAGCGATTTTCTTTTGGTGCTGAAAGAAGTGTTTTAATGGAAAACTTGGTAAAAGCATATCAAACTGTAGATAGAATCAGTGAGAGAGCTAAAAGTATTGGAGTTGAAACACACGCTTTTGTATATGAATCACTACGAGACAACGACCCTGATGATGTAACTGCTAGATTATTTAGACGACTTCATTTACCATTTTCCTCAACTTCACTCGAAAATTGGACAGCGCTGCCGGCTATGGGAACTGAAGAATCGGGCATAAGCTTTCCTGATGAACCTGAAAAGTACAATTATGTAGAAGGACATTTCTTTTATGATAAAGTAGAAAGCTCTACGAGCTTAGCCTATCACCCCAAAAGCGGTGAAGAACTTAGAAGGCATATTGCTAAAAATGACATATTAGGATTTAAGGTTCGGGGTATTGTTGAAATTTATGATAAAGTTCGCAGGTTATGTTCAGCAGAGTTGGGTATCCAAATTCTTGAATCAGTTGTTTTTAGAGAGCCCGAACTCTATTCTGCGGCTGAAACTTTGAGCCGTAGACGATAATTTGCTCAAAATAGACACGATCCAATCCTCTTACTTTGATTTCGCCAATCTACCGCCAACCCATACAGAAGGAAATGCGAGTATGACAAGCGCAATAGGATACCACTCAGGCCCTAGTCCTTTTCCCCAGGTCGCAACCAGTCCAAGTGTCCCTGCTGCAGTTCCTATTACAGCCAGTACTAAGACATGTTTCATCGGGCGTTGTGGCGCGAGCTTTGCCGTAATATAACCGCCGAGCACTGTATACGCAGTACGATATGCGAGTGCCAAAATCAGCATCCATGTGACGAACAAGCCTTCAGTGATAGGTGGGAAGACGCCAAGCTTCTCCAGTATCAGATCTGATACTGTAGATAAAACGAATACCGTGACGAATCCGCCCAACACTGCCCCGATACTTTTGAGAAACTTTTTCATATGTTTTTTAGTATAACAAACACAAAAATGAAAGCTTCTGAGAATTTATGAAAGATTTACATTTGCGGCGAGGGCTGGAGCATACCTACACGATTACCTTCTGTGTCTTGGATAGAGACAAATAGCCCGATTCCTGGAATATCCATTGGCTCACCTATTACTTCTCCTCCTGCTTTCTTCACGGCCTCAACACTTGCTTTGAGATCATCGACAGAAATAACAAGTGAGGGATATTGAAAACCTGGCTCATCTTTATAATCATAAAAGCCTCCATTGATCGTACCGGGCACCTTGGGGCGGCCGTTTTTTTCGTCCGACTCAGTTGTGGTTGCAAGTAAATAGCCTCCCATATCAGGGCCCATCTGCTTCATATCCCAACCAAAAGCATTTGTGTAGAATTCTGCTGTTCGCTTTTTGTCCTTGGCTGGCATCTCGAAGTGTACGACTGGATTCTTTTTCATAATAAAAGTATAACAAACTTAAATTGAACTTCAGACTAAAAAGCGCTTGAGTTTTTTATTTTTTATCTAGACTTTTTGAAGATGAGTGTCTTTAAATCCTGACTGATACTTGAGTCCAAATCCAAGTGCACGATCGAGCGCGATATGGGAGACATATGCTATCCCAAAAGCCATGATGACATCACTCTGCGAGAGCATCCCGACAAATACAACAAATGATGCAGGTAAGTAGCTATGAACAAGATTGTAGATAATACGGCCAAGAGTCTTGTTCAGCAGATACCCCGCTATCGATATATCGGGTAATATCCAAAAAGCAATAATAGCCAGCCACGAAACATTATTTAATGCACTGAAGAAAAATAAAGATAAAAGAAAGATAAGAAGTGCCTCGAGTCTCAGAATTACTTTTACCATATGACTTCGCTAAAATGACTCGCTGATTGACATGTTCAGGATATGAAAATTGATAATTATTTAAGTTTACTAAAAAATCTCAAATTTTTTACATACAACTTTCAAGATATAATCTAATATAATTAGATTATCGGAATAAAGGAGACGAGATAATATGAAAGGATTCTTGGCAAACATCGAGGAAAAAACATTAGCCAATACATACTTTAGGCAGGTGCTTTATACAGGACAGCACGCTCAGTTGGTCGTGATGTGCCTTCAGCCAAATGAAGAAATCGGTACTGAGGTCCACGCAATTGTTGATCAATTTTTGCGTATTGAAGAAGGTGTGGGAAAAGTGGTTATGAACGGTGAAGAGCGCGCTATTGGAGATGGAGATGCTATCATCGTCCCAGCCGGTACAGAGCACAACGTGATAAATGCATCACCGGACAAACAACTAAAGCTCTATACCGTCTATTCTCCAGCTCATCATAAAGACGGAACTATTCACAAGACGAAAGAAGATGCGCTTGCGGATAAAGACGATCACATTTAGGAGCGAAAACTTTCATAGCTCTCTTGAAGAAAAATACTTGCTATTTTTTTATAAACCCGAAGTAGAAGGAGATCAGAAAAAGTGCGAGATGAATAAAGCCTCGATAGAATAAAAACTCAGGCGTCATTGTTGTGAACCCAAAGAAAGGAAAAGGAACGGCAATACCAAGCCAGGAGAAATACCAACTTGCACCAGCTGTGACAAAAAATGCTCCGGATAAAAACTTAGATACTTCCTTCCAATTAATTTTCATTAATATAAACGGCAGAAACTCTCTAAATCTTAAGAAGTTCGACGAGTTTGTATACTACGAATGCCGGCCAGACAATAGCTCTAAGAACTCCAATTACTCCCATCCCGAAAGTTGTGGCATGCTGTATATAGTAGAGAGCTGCACCGATAAACCCCAGTCCATACACTGCTCCCGAAGATCCGCTATTTACCTTATGCCACTTCTTATGAAACATAGAATGATCCTACCACATTATATCACCAACTACTATCTTGTCTCCCCCCCGTTGATACATTCAGGAACTGAAAGTGTGAATTTAAGTATCAACTATCAAGTCTACGATTTTTTACCCTTTCGCAACCCAATTAATACTGGAAGAATAAAAGTTAATAGATAATACAAATAGACGTCAAGCTTGTAGTAGCCGTCGACTGGCTTAAATACTTTGACTAGAAAAAAATAATCAAAAACAATTGCGATAAGCGTCCAAGAAATTGCCAGGAGCAAATAATACCGAGGAGAATCACCTTTAACTTTTTTAAACAAAACCCAAAGCGTTACCACTACTCCAATTGGCATGATTATCCATCCAATCAGAGAGTGTGGTACTACCATAAAAAGCACTATTCCAAGCACATAACCAATTAGCCAGAGAATAGATCCCCATAGAAAAGCGTCTTTAAAAAACTGTTTTGTCATAAATACATTATAGTAACTTTCTCTTTTTTATTTCATCCAAGATCTTCCCACCAAGAGGTCGACATGAGCAATTTCGGGCGTGCGCCATGTGCCACTCAACTCTTTCATCCAGTGTTGGATTTTTGGGCATTTTATTTTTAAAATGCCAGGATGCATTAATTTTCATAACTAAAGTGTAACCTATATAGACTTTCAATGGGTGAACTTATCGTACCGCCATTCTAAATGTGATTTACATCATCAGGTTATATTCTACATACAGGACACCATACCAGCCCTGTTTGGTATACTGGCAAGTATGAATACTAAACCAACAAGTACGCTAAATGATGGCGAAAAGTGTAGAGTCATTGGCGGTGTACACATCGGCAAATCTGGCATCGTGCGGGATATCAAAACTGGAAAGACCGGGCATGTCTCTATCACTGTCGTGCAGGCCGATGGAGAGAGATTCAAGACACTTGCCAAAAATGTCACTATTTTTGAATAGAGAGTCTGTAGATTATCAGGGCCCCCTCATTGGCTTATTCGGATATATTCCCTACTCCGCAATGCTTAGCTGTTTTCCATTTTGAAAATGAAAAATATTGATTGTCTCTCTTTTTACGTGAATTTCTTCAATCTCAAGGCTATTGCAATTATTCAAACAGCAAAATAATTATTTATTTGATACTATTTAGAAAATGATAAAAATAATTATTCAACGATTGAGTATTTTAGGAGTTGGACTGTGCATATTTTTGAGCCTATACCCTTCACCAGCAAATGCATTTACAGGAAGTGGAAGCGGGACCAGTGGTGACCCATTTCTTATTACGTCCTGTGCTCAACTGCAAGAAATAAGTAGTTCTTTAGGGGCATATTACAAGCAAACAAGAAGTATAAATTGTGCAGGTACCGCATTTACACCAATCACCGGAACATTTACCGGTACATTAGATGGTCAAAATTATACAGTCAATAACATATCTATTTCTTCTGGCGGGGGGATATTTAATGCTGTCCAAGGAGCTACAATTCAAAATGTGAATTTGGCAAGTGGATCTATCTCTGGATCAGGCGATGTTGGTAGTTTTGTTGACAGTGCAGGCGCCAATACAACTTTTTCTCATTGTTTTTCTAACCTAACACTAACGACAGGCATACATCAAGAGGTAGGAGGGTTCACAGGAAGAATTGATAGTGCTAATGTTGTGATCGAAAAAAGTGCTTTTACCGGGAATTCCACTACTTCAGGATTTGGTTCACAGGGTGGATTAGTAGGATATATCTCGGGCAATAATACCATCATAAGAAATTCATATACGACGGGAACCTATACCGGAGGCTTTATGTTGGGCGGACTTGTTGGTTATGATGCGTCAAGCTCAAATACGATTATTCAAAAATCATATAGTGCGGCTACACTTGCACCGTCCGGTGCGTGGTTTGTCGGAGGATTGGTGGGATATTTTTCTAGCACGAATACAATTAGCGACTCGTTTGCAGCATCTTCGGTAAGTGGTACATATGATGATTGGGGTGCAGCGCTCGGGTATGGAGTTGGTACTGCAACAAATGTATATTTTGATGCGACGATTGCTGGAACATCAAATTGTATTTCATCGGGCTCTGCTACATGTACCGCGGTAAATAGCGGAAATAGTACGCCAAATTATTTTAAAAATAATAGCTCGAATGCCCCACTAAGCGCTTGGGACTTTACGACGATTTGGCAGACAAACGCAAGTAGCTATCCAACGCTTCGCACATCTACAATGCCTGATTCTACAGACCCTTCAAATACTTCAGAATCGTCGGTTGCAGGAAGCAACACAATAAAGACATCATGTGCCGATTTGCCCCCAGTATCTACACCCGATCTTTTTCAAATAGACACCTCAAATACACAAGCAATTCTATATTTTGCACCTGCGATAGGGCCAACTAATAAATATTTCATTTCATATGGTTTGCAAACAGGTGAAGAGCGATACGGAACAGAATTTAATCAAGAAAAAAGCGCTGGCGTCATATCACACAAGATAGAAGGCCTGACTCCAAACACAATCTATTATTTTAAAATTCGAGGAGGGAATGGCTGTATGCCTGGAAAATGGAGCAATGAAATGAAAGTAATTACGGCGACAAGTGCTCAAAGCAAACTGTCTTATTATAAAAACCAGCCCATAACAACTAAAAGCTTATTAGCAAATACGACAGCAACAAATAAAAAAACCCAAAAAGCAGTACTTGGAATTTCAGCAAATAAGAACACATGTAAATATACCGTACAAACTGGTGATAATTTGTGGAATATTGCAGAGAAAAAGCTAGGATCAGGAACAAAATTTGCAAGCATTATTAAAGACAATGGTTTGAATTCCTCTCTACTGCTTAAGGGACAAATCTTGAGAGTGGGATGCAAGTAGCAATAAAAGATTGATTCTGGAATTTAAGAAAAGATCCATCTTGATTAACGTGTTCAGCTCACTGCTTTCTTGACCAGCTCGACAATCTTCGCCTCCTCAACAGGAGTCAACTTCTTTAGCGCATATGATGTCGGCCACATGGCACCTTCATCAAGATGTGCATCTTCTTGGAAACCAAGCGTAGCATATCTATATTTAAATTTGCTCGCAGCTTGAAAGAAGCAAACGACGCGGCCGTCGGGGTTTGCATACGCGGGCATCCCATACCATGTTTTTGGGAAAAGATCTGGTGCTGTCGCTTTTACGATTTCATGAATTCGTTTGGCTATGGACCGATCTGGCTCTGGCATTGCGGCGATTGCTGCACGTAATATCTGCTCACCCGCGGCTTTATTCTTGATAGCTCGCTCCTCTGCCTTAAGCTCAAGAGCACGCGCCTTCATCGCTGCTCGCTCATCGTCCGAGAATCCTTTAGCTGTTTTTGTGGATTTTTTATTTGCTGCTGGCATATTTTATTATACCTCTTTGGTGACTCCCCTGGTTGACTTGTTCAGGAACAGAAACGTGATTATTTTACGAGTCTGCTTTCTTTGAAAAATATACAATATATAGTATTGACAATACACCAATTGAATTTATAAGAAGCAATGCTACAAACCACTTAAATTGTCTACGCCTGGCAGCTTTCCACAAAGCGACACCCTTCCAGGCAATCTCCCATATTGCTAGGATGATAAATATCCACAGATTTTGTTGGATAAATGCATAAGTCATATTTCTGTTTCTTAATTTTTAATGTTAAATTAAATCCAATAAATAGATTGATTCGATAATCTAAACTTTGCTCCACCTTATGGAAAAGACTAGAACCTACCTTACTACAACTAATCAAGCCTAATTACTACCTTAAATAACGAATTTATTTATCAGGAGAAAATTCTATTATCCATTCAATACCGTATTTATCTCTAAACATACCGGCATAGGAACCCCAAGGACTATCACCCATCGGTCCTTCTACTTCTCCGCCAGCCGAAAGGCCAGTAAATAATCTGTCCGCCTCTTCTTTACTTTCCGTACTTACCAAAATTTTGCTTCGATTTTCACGCTCATTTACTCGTCCCAGGATTTCTGGAACATCATTTGCGATCAACATAGCACCATTACCAATAGGTAAGGCAATATGCATTATTTTATTTTCTTCTTTTTCTGGTACTTTGAATTCAGTGCTGGCAATATCTTTGAAACGCACTACTTTCGCAAACTCTCCGCCGAATACTGATTTATAAAACGTAAAGGCTTCTTCTGCATTGCCGTTGAAGTTAATCCAAGGATTTAATGTTGCCATACGCTATATGATATCAAATTAAAGTAATTTGATAAAGAACTTTTATTTGGCTCCCCGGCGAGGATTCGAACCTCGAACCTTGAAGTTAACAGCTTCCTGCTCTACCATTGAGCTACCGGGGATTGACTCAACTGAATAATTATACCGAAGAATTCCAGATATTAAAGGGTAAGAATAGATTT
The DNA here is from genome assembly GCA_964588145.1 of uncultured Gammaproteobacteria bacterium. Classification (GTDB taxonomy): domain Bacteria; phylum Patescibacteriota; class Microgenomatia; order UBA10105; family UBA927; genus CAZPNL01. The sequence goes on along the minus strand of CAZPNL010000043.1, from coordinate 1,294 downwards.
GGAGCCTCAAGATGGTATAATTTCAACCTTATGGAAAGATTTAGACGTCCCGGTCCTTCTCCACTTGGAAATAGAGCAGATCTATCTCTTATGGTCGGATTTGCTGAAGATTTTTTTTCAAAATCCAAGTCGGGACAAGCTACACTTCTTAGTGTTTTGGAGAGTGCAGTCTCTGATGATTTTACAAAAGGAAAAAATGGGGTTGTCGCTACGCCAAGGGGTGACGTTGATCCGTTAACTCTCTATCACATCATCTCTGTTATTAAAAAAATAAGCAACAATCAAACTCCCGATGGCAAAGCTCAATATAAAGATTCTGAAGTATCGGACTATGGCTTTCCTGAATATCAGCATGATTTGGGATTTCGGGTTGAAGATCTTGGAGATTATGTCGCAGATCTTGGAGCGGGCGTTCGGAGTAGATTTGCACGTGATGCAGAAGCAATTGGTATTACGGTTATTGGGATCAACCCACTTCTTTCCTTAAAAGCACAAAGAAATAAAAGAAGACGGACAAAAATTCTAAAAAGAAAAATTAGAGATTTGCCTCCAGCCACCGCTTCCACATCATCTAATCTCCCCTTAAGAGATGAGTCGATGTCTTCCGTAGTATCTCACTTTGGACTGTCGTATTTTGCCGCTGGACTCATCAGTCTTGAGGACGCAGTTGTTTCATATAGGGAAGTTTATCGAATACTACAACCAGGTGGATCTGCATATATAGGCCCATATAGAGATGACGAACTAGTTTGGGGGGTGGCTCATATCGCAGCGGCTGGCCTAACTCAAAATACCACACTGCACGATCTTCAGAGCAGCAGAGGATTAGCCTTCAGCATGAGAATAACTAAACCAATCTTAAGCTCAAGAAAATAGCCACTCTTCTATTAATGATATAATGAATGCTTCATCAAAATAATGAAAAATCCATATTCAAAATTCCCAAAAAGTGAGCTTATCACTCGAGATCGCCTGGCAATAAGCCGAACCTCATTGGCCAATGAAAGAACTCTTCTTGCCTACATCCGCACGTTCATAGCGCTTCTTGCTGTAGGTGCCACTCTTCTTCACTTCTCCAGTGAAATTATTCTTTACCTACTTTCAATTGTGATTATCGCAACAGGCTTGATTGTATTAGTCTTTGGCATCACCCAATACCAGAAAGCTAAAGGAAAGATAGAATCAATGAAAAAGAATCATCAATCTTAAAAAGGAAGAGTGAGTGAGACATCAGAGTCACCTTCATCTTCCATATATTTACTCCAGGAAACAGGAATCTCTACCTTCCCCCGCT
>CAZPNL010000042.1:0-12617 GCA_964588145.1 uncultured Gammaproteobacteria bacterium | reverse complement strand
TATACTGGTGCCAAAAAGTGCTAGTATTGAAAATTTTGTGTAGGGAGACCTCATGGCTTCCTCAACTATGGGAGATATGCGTATGAGCGAGTCTATAAGTTCCTCCATAGGCCATGTGCCGTTGAGGAGGAGAAGGGTAGGTACAGTAGCCACAGGGATTAGTACAATCATTTCTTTGTTTTTTTTGAACAACGCAAGCAATATACCAAGAAGAGCCAGTACAAAAGGAATCGCAAATATATATGGTACCCATGGAACTTTGAGAATCTGTATCCACGTAGCCAGAAGTGGCGTGTTTTGGAAACTTTTGCTATCAAATATTCCCCATTCAAATAGGTAGTTTTTTCCGATCGCAACATCTGCTGGTGTGCCATAGGCTTTGTTTCGAGCGAGCACTTCATTTGAGTATAGTTGGTTTACGTGTGAGGCACGGACTTGAGCCCCTTGGGTGAGTACTGCATATACATTTGGTAGTATCCAGTATGCATTGCAGGCAACGACGATGCTTGTGAGCACGAGAGATCGCCTCAGCAGTTGTAGTTTGTTCTTTTGAATAATAAATGTACTCAATAGCGTACAGCCCCACATACCGATAAAAACGTAATAGAGTGTGGCAGTGTGTGCTTGGATTGATGAGAGGATAGAGAGGAATATAAATAGTATGGAGAGTTTGCGCGTGGGGTGGGCTAGGAGGCGCAGCGTGATAAGCCAAAACCACGGGAGGATACCATAGTGGTACGCAAAAAGTTCCTGGGGGGTGCTAAACTGTTGGACGACCACCAGATTGCACGTATAAAATATACCAGAGGCACATGCAGCCAGCTTGGAGTTTTTTTTGTCTGTTCCCAACAGATACGAGACGAGCATGTACATGCCCAGTGGTCCTGCAATGATGGGCAGATACATACCTATATATCGGAGTAGACTTGTGGGGAAAATCCATGAGAGTATCCACAGGATCGCAACTCGTGGAGCATCTGCCATGTGTGCTTGTATGGCTATAGTGCCCAGACCCATATCCTCGCGCCATACGCCGTACCACATACGGGTAAATGCGAGCGGAAAGTTAAACTCTGGGTGAAGCGTGTCCCACCCAGACAGAAATGTGCCTGGAGTGTAGTTTGCCAGCGCAAGTGTCACTCCCAGCAGCAGCAGTATCAATGGGTATATATGTGTACGTACGTAGTGGGCAGCAGTGTGCATACACTTCTATTGTAAGCCATTTTTCTATGCTTTCAGCACGGAATTTTTATAGAGGAGGATGTACGACATTTTGATTTATGGTATTTATTTTTGAGAGCAAGCACGGCGTTCGAAGCTCCAGAGGTCCGTTTCTCGAAACTCTCATATTCTAAACTTTTAACTAACTAAACTTCTAAACTTCTATCTAGACTTTACACTCATAGTTCGTTCCTGCCTCTGATATTTATCAGGAGCAAAAACGAACTAGGCACAGGGAAATTGCTTTTGGAAAAGCAACTTTTGTCACCGGAGTGACTGCCTAATTTCGTTGACCTTACGGGGTCGGTACTATGCACGCTATCGCGTGGTGTTTTTGGTAGTGAGAGGTCCTCGTGGTGTTACCCTTGAGAACTTGACTACAATGCAGTCTCCCTAGGAGGCTGCCCACCGACGCAACTAGCGGCGGTTCCCGACCCCTTGGGGCCGACGCGAGAGGCGGCGGCTGGTTGCCACCGCCCCTCGTGTAGTTCGAACTCCAGGTGGCCATGGGGGCCGCCTGGGCTAAGGATTGACGATGCGGGACCAGTTCCGGGAGTCCTTTGGGTCGGTGATGGCCCAGTCGCGATAAGTGTGGGTTTTCAAGTCCACAACCACGACTGTGACCATCTGGCACCCCACCCCGCAATTGGAGCTATCGATAAAACTAGCTTCCACTTGCTGAAGGAACCATCCGAGACTGACGTAGGCCCCTGATGACATCGGGGAGTAAATCCCGGTGCCGCGCGAGCCGATCGTGACCGTCACGATCTGGTTCAAGTCCATCGCAGTGGCATCGTCCGGCAGGCCACGCATAATCACCAAGTAGATGTTTCCATCCTGGTGATCCAGCTTGAGGTCCCCGCCTTCGTGGGTCATGGTGATCGCGCCGACCGCCATGTACGCATACCCACCCTCGGGCACTAACACTGGCGTGTCCTTGGCGGAGAGCCTGTCGTAGGCCGCCGTCGCGTCCAGGAGCATACCCGGCTCAGCGAAAGTCTGCTGAGTCGCCTCGTCATTGAGGACGTCCGAAGTATTCCGGAACGGCGACCAGTACCAGTCGGCGGCGTAATCCTGGCGGAAAATGCCGCTAGCGGTCAGGGGGACGAACGTGGGCGCCGCGGCCGGGACGGGGACAGAGACCTTCTGGTCGGGCGGGACATAGCTTTCGGCTAGCACTTCGCAGTTTTTGCCGAAGATGACGTAGAGCGTCCCGCTTTTCAAGGTCTGGACCTGGAAAATCTGCGGCCCCGGGTTTGCGGTATAGGTCACACTGTCGAACGGGTACTTGCAGACGGGCACAATCGTTCCGGAAGCGGTGGCGGCCGGGGTGGCGGTGGGCGCCGGCGTGCCAACGACGATGCGGACGCCCGGGTCAGGCAGGTCGTACTGGCAAGCCAGGGCGGCCGCCAGCAAGGTGATGAGAACGATTCGAATTCGCATGCGAGTCTCCTAGGGGTTGTGGCGCGGGTGTCGCCGAAGCCAAATGTTGGCAAAACCGGCGATGATCAAAACCGCGCTGATTAAAAAGGTGATCAGCATTGTAACTGAGCTTTGCTCCCAAACCAAAACTATGGCCGTCCAGACGATGGGCAGGATGGGCACCAAAAACCACAACACGAGCATGCTGCCGCCTATCGCCATCAGCGCCCAACCCACATTGTCGTGGGCCGTAATTTTTTTGCTGACATTATCGTCGAGGGCGATCAAAAGCCCGACGGACGTCAGCGCGCCGCTCAAGAACCAGATATACCACGGAATCGTATCGGGGTTCACGAATCTACTCCTACTTGTGCCGGGTTTTTACCGGCGGGGGGTGAAAAACGACGACGGTTTTTGCGCACTTGGGGGATGGCTTTTTTTGCCACCGACAGGTGCGACTTTTGCTTTGCTGGGTCCTTAGGCCAGCATTTTTTTCTTGAAAACTTACACGTACCCGATGCTGCTGCTCACCTGTGGTGGTGGGTAGCATGATCGGGCACGCGAGAATTCGAGAGAGGATATGTATGTCGTGTTTTCCTCCCTTACGCGGAGTGCCTCTAGACGAGGTCCCTTAGATATAAATATTAGGCGTGTCAGCCCGTCACGATCCTGATGTCTCTACGCGTTCCCACTGTGGGAGCAGGCGAGTATCAGTACGAGTGGCGTGTTGACACAATCATTTCTTTTTTGCAAAAGAAATGTTTTTCCCTGTGCCTATGTAAAAGTACTATGCCTGGTGTGGCGAGATATGAAATCTGATGTAGATCTCATACTCACACGCACGCAGTCACCTGTCTTGTGCAGTCTTCTTTCGCCAGTACTGGCACATGTGCCAGGAGGCAAAAGCTCCTGCTTTTCCAATCCAGGAATCAGATGTGTGTTTGGTCAGACATATTTTTCAAGGTCGGACCTTCCCAAGGTCCGACCTTCTAGATGGTTGGTCTGACCCCGCGTGCACATCTCATTTCTGAATTCAAAAAATTCACTTATATTTTTTTCTATACATACTGAACCGAGCTCAACCTAACAAGCTTAGGTAGATTCTGGACAAGCCAGAATGACGGCTTTCGAAAAATCGTCATCCTGAACTAGTTTCAGGATCTGACGATTTCACTAAGCTACTAAATAACTAATCCTCTAAGTCTCTTTTTTACTGTTCACAAACGAGTGTGTGGAAATTTGACGATACATATTTTTTGCTGTATAGTTTGCTGGCTATGACACTTACTCTTGATGATTTATTAAAGATCGAGAAAATTGTTGACGAAAAGTTTGATGAAAAAGTTACATCAAAACTTGATGAAAAGCTTGGTAAGCTTCCCTCCAAAGAGTTTTTCGCCCAGCGTATGGACGAGTTGACCAAAGAGATCAAAGATGCTCGTGCTGAATTTTCTGCTCATACCAGTCAGCATGAGGACATCCATGACCAAGATGATCAAAATCATCGTAGATTTACCCGTATCGAAAAACATACAGGTTTACCTCCATTTGTAGAGTAGGCACCTATTTTCCACCTCGTTTGTAAAAGAGCCCGTCCTTTGATATAAACCAAAGGGCGATTGTACCCTGCATTTGTATTTACATTTAGGTAAATTCAAACTTAGGAATCAGATGTGTGTTTGGTCAGACATATTTTTCAAGGTCGGACCTTCCCAAGGTCCGACCTTCTAGATGGTTGGTCTGACCCCGCGTGCACATCTCATTTCTGAATTTAAAAATTTACGTATATTTTTTCGATTGATGTTAAATCGAACTCAACTTAACAAGCTTAGGTAGATTCTGGACAAGCCAGAATGACGGCTTTCTACACATTGCTCGTCAAGCCTCCAGCCGTCGCCAAGGCTTTGGCTGGCAGGCAAACGACAAACTTCAAACGAATCTTTTATCACTAAACCCTATACTCTAAACTCAATACTCTTATCTCTTATCTCTTATCTCGCTTGCGCTCTTTGAGTTTTGGTCATTGAGTTCTGCGTTCTATCTCGCGCCCTTTCCTCCCAGAAATGAAGGTGTATAGGTTGCTCTGATACCTCCGCAACACGTCAAACGTGTCTTCGCCCTACACATAAAAAATTTGCCCTGCCGTTCAAATTTTTTAGTGTAAACCGTTCGCATTGGTACTAAAGCTCTGCCCATGCACCCTCATATCTAAGAGGGAAAATGGTAAATGGAAAATGGTAAATTTATATTTGATCGTATGTGCGAATTGATTGTCAGATCAACTCAAACATGCTATCAATGGTTTGACAAAAATAAAGTATTGATTTACACTACTCAAACTATGGCATTGACAAGTGATGATCTAAAGAAAATTAAAGAGGTTCTGAGGCCTGATTTTGATAGTATTCATACAGATCTAAAAGAGATAAAGACTGATGTGCGTACTCTCAAAACCGATGTGGCTGTTCTCAAAACCGATGTGGCAGATCTTAAGGAAAAAGTAACTGATCTTACTGAGTACACCATTACAACTTTGGGCACATTGCTCAAATGGACAGATGATATCCATAAGGCGATTATTGGCAAAAAATCTTCTTCTCAGACCCGCGAAAATTGATCTCATTTGGTTCATTTTTGATTTACATATATCTTCTTGCTCTTTCATGAATACATAGGTGTATTATTAATTTCCTATGACAAGAGATTTTTGCGATAAGTGTAAAAAAAATGATTAAACCACTTGAGGGTCCATTTCGAATTGGTGGTCCACATGTCGTTGACACTGGTTCATATTGTAAGCGTTGTGTAGATGATCCAGTTGTTTTGCGATCCATCATCGAAAATACGCTTAAAAACATTCTGAAGCATCGTCGGATGTTTTCAAAAATATGATTTAATTTTTTAAAGTGCAAAATTTTTCAGATGCAAATTTTCATGTTTGACCATAACCCCGCTGTAGCGGGGTAAGTGGCAGTAAGACGATCTGTACTACTTACCACTACCCACCTCCACAGAAAATGTTCTGTAGGTTGATGGTTGGTAAGCTCGTGAATATGAATTCACTTGCTAACCAACCATCAAAAAAGCAGGCTTGTGGCCTGCCGGTTTCTTTTTTTCCTATTAAATTGTATTTGTAGTTTTTTTACTCACTCCGCCACCGGCAGAAGGGGAATGAGCAATCAATTTCAAATGTTAAAATGTAAATGGTAAAATTATGTATTGTTAACTATTTTTTGTTTTTGTTTTCGACTTTGACTCGAACAATAATTTTCTTGCGATTTCCTCAAACGTCAAACTTCAAACGACAAACAAATTTCTAAACCCTAAACTCTAAACTCTCCCTTATGCACTCTTCCTCGTGGCCAATATGAGTCCACTGGCAGCTAGTGCTATAAATGGTATGAGAAGGGCTGTATCGTTAAATCCTGCGACAGGTAACTGTTTGGCTGGTATATCACCAAAGCAGATTTGGGCTTTGTCTTCGTTGCCCAGTGTGTCTGCGCCTGAGACGACTCCAATGTTTTTCATACAGACACTGGTGGGACCTGGAATTTCTTTACTTGGTTTGACTTGAAATTCGTAGGTAAACTGCTTGGTCTCTCCTGGAGCGATATCCTCAGGGTTGACGAAACTTACACTAGATCCCTCGACTGTGCCTCGACCACTGATGAGGCGCAGAAAATATGGGAAATTATCTGTGATTTTGATTTCACCTGCTTTGTAGGTACGATTTGGATTGCTATTTGTGACTTTGAGTAAAAATTTGACGACACTTTTGGTTTCACCTTTGGCGTCTTTGTCTGCTGGGACAAATGGCTGTGTACTGTCAAGGTTGTCAACCCAAGCACTACCGCTTGGGCTCCAGACCATTTTGTTTATCGTGACAAAAGGAGAAGGACATGTCTGCGTGCCACCATATTGGTTGGTACAAGATTGTGCGTGTACGGTTGGAGCTATGCCAAGAAACATGGCAGCTACTACTATGGTGATTGCTGAGGCGATGAAAGTTTTTGATGTCATACGATCCTTTCTGTACGCATTTGATACGCTTTGTATCTATTAAAGAGGAATTATAGCGCATTTTTATCCGTTTGTCAAGTATTACAGGATATAAAATTTTGTATCGTTTGAAGTTGGTAGTTTGTCGTTTGTCGTAGTACTGAATAAGCTTTGAGAACTCATTTGACTCTATTGACTGGAATGTTTTAATTTCGTGTGTTTCTACAAACTTCAAACCTCAAACGACCAACGATTAAATCCTCACTCCTTCTTCCTGCACAAGGTCAGCAAATAGGAGCAGGCGCTCTGTCGTAGAGCCTGGAGGCCAGCATGTCTGGAGGATGAGGGACTTTTTACCAGCCTCTGGGATGAGGTATGAGACATCCTTGGGACTGACGATCTTTTTATCCGTAAGCTTATAGGTATATCTATTGCCTTTATATACAAGGACAATGCTATCTCCTTTTTCAAGGTTTTTGAGGAGGTAAAAGACAGCGTTTAAGTCCTTTACAAACCATTCGTAGTTGGTGGAGTGAGAAAAGAGGTAGGTTGTGCCGTTTTTGTCTGGGGTAAAGCTTGTGGATGCATGGGCGACCGAGGTCTCAAGTGCCTTTTGGTACGCTGCGGGTTTGGCTGGATCGACATTTGCAGTCACGGCTGCATTGATGCCGATTTTGGGTACGATGATAGCAAAGTCCTGACTTGCAGGGGCAATCTCTTTCCCATCCGGATCTCTGAGGGGCTGAAGTGCCAGAGGCACTGAAGATGGAAGGAGCCGCTTGGGAGGGGCTGCGGTGGCTACGACGCTTTGCTTGATTTGTGCTACTTTGTAGGCGGATTCGAGGCGGATTTGGGTAGAGAGAGGGCCAAGCATGCCACCAAGAGCTATGGCTACTAGGGCGAAGCCGATGCGACGGGACCAGTTGGCACGAGAAACCTGCGACCGGTGACCAGCGACCCGCATCTGTGAAACGAGTCGTGTGTCAAACAAATTTGATGGCCAGGAGCCAACAGGAGTAGGGGGCTCTTGGGCCCACTCGTAGTGGTAGATGGTGGAGTGAGTGTGTAGCATATAGTTTAAATCCAAATGTCAAAATCCAAATGACGAAACAAGATTAAAATCTCAACTCACAAATAACAAACAATTTACAAAATACAAATTTCAAATAACACGAATTATTAAAAATAAATACCTCATAGCTAATCTGTTACTGGTAAAATGTGTATTTGTGTTTGCTAAGCCTCTAAATAACTAAGCCTCTAAGCATCTAGTTGAGCCTATAACTTTCTCTTTAGCCTCGAAGTATACCATAATATCCTATAGAAGTCAATTCTAAATGCTTCTTTGTGGGGTTTTCTTGGGGGAGGGGAACTATTTTGTAGCAGTGGCTGCGGCTGTGTGTGGGGCTACATTTTTTATCACGAGTTTTCTTATGGTTGGATCATTTTGTAAGATTTTCAATATGTCTCCTCCAAATCGTAGCGTTTTTAGCAAATATTGTCTCTCGTCTAGATTTTTTATGGTAGAAGTAGCATCAATGGCCGTATACCATGCTCTCGAAGGATTATCTGGCTGCGTATCATTCAGGAGTGAAGTGAGTTGTGCCTCAGTAGCACGTTGCTGTGATTGTAGCGTTTCCATATGTGTTTTTACCGGAGTTTTATAGAGTGGTCCCATGCGTTCTCGTGCTAAGGAGGTGAGACGTTGTCTTAACCCAGCTTGATTGGGACTGCTTATCAATCCGTAGATAGCATGTAGGACATCTGCTGTACGTGCGCCTTGGGTGTCTGTCTGTACATCTGCTGAAGTATAGAGGTTGGCAAGTGTCTCTAGTATGCCTGCAACAGCCTCTTTGGGTACCGGGCTTATGGGTGTGGCTTCAGGTGATTGCATGCCAAATGCATCTGTATGGTATGGTTCTGTCAGTAATATTTTTTGTCGGTAATGTGTCTGGACTATGCCCGCAAGTTCTGAAATGATCGGTTCTTCTTTGTGTGCGCGTGCATTTAGCTTGTCAAGATCAGACGTTTCTTTGGGCTTTTGTGCTAGGTGAAGAGGCTTGGTCTCTGCCTGTATGGGGCGAGTTTGATGCTCGGTTGGCGGTCGGTGAATATCTGCCCGGCCATGACCGACATATACTGGGCTTGTAGCTGCTGCAGCTTGATTTCTAGGGGCACCGCTTCGACCAAATGTTAACTCTGAACTGGTATGTGAAGTACCAGATTTTAAGGCTCCAAAAGCGTTATCTATACCAAGTTGTGCATCTGTGCCCATAAGTGTATATATTATATGTATTTGTCGGCACGTTGTATCGCGGGAGGAGATTTTGGCTCACTACACTACTATCACATATATACAAACGCACGTGATCTAATCATATTTGTAGCTTGGTAGGCATGGTCAAATTTCATATGGAAAAATAAATATTTCGTCGGTCAATTTGCACGTTGAAATCTGGAAGTAGCTGTGTAAGCCTCATTACTGCGTATTACCAGTCGTGCAAATGTGTTGTATTTTAATTTTTCTACCAAATCGTGTCCTAGCTGAGCATACAGTGCTGCCTCTGCACCCTGCGGCACGGCCTGGAGTTTCTCGGCAGCAGCCTTCCATGCTTTTTCAGGATTTTTTGGGTCAGGATGACCTATTATGGCTGATAATTGCGTCTCCAGAGCAGCCTGCCATGCTTGTACCGCTTTGATATCGGGAATTTTACCAGTACGTGACGCGATATTTGTAATTTGTTGCATGGCAAGGCGTTCAAGCTTGAGCATAATGTCCTTATTGTTGCCATGAGTGGCAAGATCAAAAAGTGCCTTTGATGTCGCAGGCACATTTGCCCGGGCGACTGTTTGGTCGGCATTTGCGGGTATATTGAGTCGTGTGATGGTGTCTAGTATGCCCATGACAGTGGCTCTCGCTATATCTGTACTCGTTTCTGCATGGGATTCTGTTCTGGAAGCACCTTGTTGGTTTTTTTGACGGAGTTGTGTGTCTACTTTTTGGAGATGTGATTCGATTCTAGTTACGGTTTGTGCAAAAAAAGTGTCATGTAGTCTCGCTTGTATTAGGTCATCTTTTGTGGGTGGGGGAGGTGAAGTTGATTTTTCACGAGATCCGGAACTGGCATCTTGTGTTTGTTGTGCGCGTCTTGGCTTCTGATCGATAATAATAATCGGTGGTTCTGTATTTGCTGTACGACCTGCAGCTGGTTCTGCTTTCGTTGGTCTACCAGTGCCATAGTACTCGCGTGGCGGTGTTTCCTGAGTAGGTGCTGGGGATGCAGCAGTAAGTGTACGAGGTCGAGGAGGAGGTTTCCCATATAATCCAATTGATAATTGTTTTGCAGTGCTTGGGGTGCGAATTTTATCTGTGACTAGTGGTAAGAGTTGTGTTTGATCAAGTAGTCCAAGTTCTCCCATAGGATTATGTATTATTGTGCAGCTGGTTGAGAAAAGTTTTGCATTTCAGGATTGGCAGTCATTTGTGCCTTGGCAGAGCCGTGCCAAGAGAGTGTGACTTCCTGGTGGATGGCGTTGTCTGCAAGCTTGACAGCGGCATCATACTGGCCTTGCTTGATGAGCTCTTGGACCCCTTGCATTGCTTTTTTGTTGATGTTTTCCTCGTAGTCACGGAGCACTGGCAGTATGATGGGGGAGAGCTCTGTTGCGCCATCATCGAGCTTTGGGATCGCTCGAAACAGCTCCTCAAAACTCATACCAGGCTGCAAGCCCTCCAGCACGATCCGGGACAGCTCCTGAGAGCGGTCTTCGGTCATCGTCCCGTCTGCAAGCTTGGCCTTGATCATCTCCACTACTTGCAGCTCAATTTGTTGTCTCAAATCATCGGGTGTCATATGTTAGGGTAAATGGGAAATGGGAAATGGGAAAGGGTACATACGAGTTTCGCTTGCCGGCCATAGTCTTGACGAAGGCTGGAGATTCGAGCTTCGAGTTTCGAGTTTCGGTATATGTTATTCATTGGTAGATTAACGTTTGAAGTTGGAGCAAATGGTTGATGAAGAAGACGTGATGACATATACATGATAGGAAATTTTAAAATAAAGACCCTAAGTATAGTAAAGCATGAAATACGAGTTGAGCACAAGGGTAAGTGGGGGAATTACTTTTTCTTTGGATCTTTACGGAGGATGACTACTGAGACATCATCGTATGTTTTGTGAGGCGATTGCGCCGCTTGCTCTTTGGCAGCGGCTGCAATTTGGCGGGATGCTTCTGCTATTGTGATGACGCCGGCATGTAATTGTTCCATGATGGCACTTGTTTGTTTCTCTAGGTAGCTACCTAGATTTATCATGTCAGCAGCTCTGGCGCCATCAGTGACGAGGATGAGATATTCATTGTCTTGTATAGTATCCCTTTTTGAGACAATGTTTGTGTTTACTTCTTGTTTGTTCATGCGATCATCGCCGACATTTGCAAATATATTATTTGCTTGAGGATGATCTTCTATTTGTCCATCCGATAGTTGCCCATTTCTTCTCAGGCTTTCTGCTCCGTTATGAGGCTGGAGGAGGAGTTGGATGTTTCCAGCTGGACCTTGATCGTATACACGATTTGTTCCGTATGGTCGTTCGGGCTTGTAGCGAAGCATAACGGAGTCACCTGCGTGTGCTGAGTAGTATTCGCCTGTTTTTGGATCAAAATCTACGACGAGCATGGTGCCATAGCCTGGGTGTTTTATCCCTTCATCGTGAGCCGCCAGCATTGCTTCTTTTGGTGTTCGTATCGTTGGGTCGCTTGCAGCCTCTACCATATTTTTCGCATTGGCTTGAATCAGTTGAGATGCTTGAGGATCTGCCCGATCAATTGAGCCACCAGATCCGTCTAGGAGGATCCATCGGTCTATTTGATGGCCATTTATCACTAGATTTACATGCTGTATGACATCTTCGCTTGTATCTGCGTGTTCGGGATTTGCTATTTGTGCCCAGCCTTGATGTTCGTCAGTTTCTGGTATATCAGGAATTATGGCAAGTTCTGGTCTTTTGATTGGAGCTTTGTCGCCAGCGGTATCACTAGTGTCTGTACCGGCGCCTCCTGCTGTCCTAAATCTAATTCTAAGGGGTGCTGGTGCTACATCTTCATAGGTGATAAGTTTGATGCCAGACTCACGAGCCATGATTGCTAAGCCTTCACGTTTAAACAGGTTGTCACCGGGTTGCATGCTCCATGCAACAGCTGCATGCCATACATTCCAGAGTGTGCAATTGTGGCCATCGTCCTGCATGAGTGCTGTTTTTGCTTTTCCAAGCCATGGTTTCCCAGGTATATCTGGAATGCTGAGATCATAACCAATATCTCTCATAGCTTGGCCTACCCGATCATACATTCTGCTTGCAGGAGGAAGTGAATCTGAAAGTGATCTACTGACAAAAATTAAATCATCAAGGTTGTGTTCGTTTGGGCGAATAGTCATGGTTTGTTCGCCATCTTTAAATGGATCATAATATGTTAGGTTGTATGAGCCGTTTGGATTTTGGGCGGGTGGTTTGGTAAGTACGACTGCATGGTTACCGCGAAACATAAAGGCAATTGGCACTTTGTATCTGTCAGCTATCTCAATCTCTTGGGTGCTGGAAAGCCATTTTTTCTTCCAGTTGGCGCTCGCTTGCCATTCTGCAGGTCCTTCCTGGTGTAGTCTGGTGCGTTCTATATCTATAAAAGTTTCCAATGCGATTCCCTTGTTGTGCCCCGAAATCCATGCTACTTTTTCCGCTTCAGATAGCCCTGGAGGCATAATCCTTTCGAGGATATCTTCTCGTTGCTTTGGGTTGTTTGCTGGATCTAATTCTGGCATGAATTGGATACGATCAGCGGTTATTGTGTTTATCCTGTTTGCGGTAACTGTTTCTGTGGACGTGTTGGGTGGAGGAGATAAATTGGGTGATGCTGCACCGTCTGTTTGGTTGACACCTACTTTGATGGTGGATTCAAAATTATCTAAAATAAGCGGA
>CAZPNL010000041.1:6201-13943 GCA_964588145.1 uncultured Gammaproteobacteria bacterium | reverse complement strand
TTATTTGAGCATATTCTCTTGCAACTTCCTCTGGATCTCGATTTCTAGAAGCTGCACGTCGTCTTGCTCGATTTTCATTCTCTAATGGATTGCTATCTACTACAATTCGGTAAGGATTTTCAATTCCACATTCATTTAATGCCTGAATAACTTCAGGAGAATGTGCAAATACTCCTTGAATAATTACTAATGGTTGTGGTTCAGATTCGAGTACGGAAGGCACTTTGATCCGATGGTCAAGTTCTCCTGTTTCGTGATTGAAAGCATTAAAGGTAGCTTCTGTGCCTTTTCCTGAAAGAGCATGTTTGATAGCTGGTATGGTAACCTCATGTAATGCAAAATAATTTGCTACATCTTTAGCCCAATTTAAATTTAATGCTTTTCTTTTTCTTCTTTCTGCTCTTGCTAAAAGACTCCAGTCGGTCTCTATTCGTACCAATGGAGTTTTTAGCTTTTTTTGATTTATATTTAATTGAACATATTTTGCTAAGAGCTCTTCAAAGAGAGTTTTACCAGAGGCAGTAGATCCATCAATCAAAACAACGCGTGGTTTATCTGATGGAGTAATCATCCACCCTATAGGAAGTTCTTTTATATTATCAATAAAATAAGCTTCTACGGGTGTAGCTTCCGCTTTTAGCTCTTGAGTATGTGCCATAGTTATTTTTTGGTGGCAACAATTAAGCCTTTTGAGATTGCGTGAAAAGAGCCTGGAGTAATACCTAAAAATTTATATGTAATATTTGTGAAACCTGAAGTATGCAAAATTTCCCCCCATGACTCAACTGATTTGTAATTAAATGGATACGGCATACCGTGCACGCCTTCCATAACACGAGTACTAAACCAATCCATGAATTGAAATATTTTTAATCTTTCCTCAATTGGAAAGCTTATAAATAGCTTTATAAGTGGTGGTGCATCATAAATAGGAGGTAAAAGTTCCGAAAAACTATCTTCTAAGATAATAATTGTCCCATTTTTCTTTAATATTGAATATGTTCGATCTAGTATTTCTTTTGTTTGTTCTGGTGGTACATGATGAAGTACGTTTATAAATAAAGCGGTATTAGCAGTGTCTGGCTCTGCAGGGATTGCAATCGGATTTGATGATGGGTGAAGTCGAAAATCTATTTTTGGATGTGTGTTTTTTGGTGGTCTTGATGCTATTTCTGTAGCAATTATGTGTTCGATGTGGCCCATGTAGCTAAAAAGTTTTTTAGCAAAAATGCCACTTCCAGCTCCTATATCAATCACAATTGGGCCTTGTATCAAAGGACCAAGAAGATTTAACAAGAAATCAGGTTTTCTTCTTTTATATTGGCGATATCGCAGTGAGAGAACGTTGCCCTCTTCAAGTCCAAGGAATATATCTTTTTCAACAATGTTTGCTGCTAATTCTGGATTTTGATAATTATCTCTAAGGGTTGAAAATATATAATTGATAGTATCTTCGGATATATCATATTCTTTATATGTAAAATGAAATAATGAATGGATATATTCAAAAAGTTTCAGTTCAGAAAGCACTACTAAAGGATTTGTGATCATAGGCAGTTTGTAACAACTAATATAGAAGATTGTGAACTTCGTTTCGAAATAAAAAACAGGCGCTAGACGAGCGTCTGTTATATAGGCTATTATTATAGCACAGTAGAGCCCTAAAGTCAATAATTTTTATGCCAAATCAAGCTCAAATTGAGGCTATTTTGCGAGAGGTACCAGATCCTGAGATCGGGGTGTCTGTGTGGGATCTGGGGCTTATCTACAACATCGATATAGATGAGCCAAAGGGTTTAGTAACCATTCTGATGACACTAACGACCATAGGGTGCCCTCTGTTTGATCTCATAGCAAATCCCATCCGTGAGGCTGTAGGGGGGCTGCCGGGAGTCAAAAATGTAGAGGTTGAGCTTACGTTTGAGCCACCTTGGAATCAAGAGCGGATGAGTGATGAGGCAAAGATGATGCTGGGATTTTAGTGAAAGCTCAAATGTCAAAGCCAAAATGTCAAAACAGGTGAGATAAGCTTAAATATAAAAATCCAAATGACAAAACACGCGTGCAGTAAGCTCAAATGACAAAACAAGTTAGGGAAAGCGCAAATATTGAAGTTCAAAATTATGGAAACAGTTACAAAAAGAAGTAAATATGATTTGACGGAAAGAACGACAAAGTTTGGAGAAAATATATTGTCATTTTTGATCCCAATTGGTGAGACTGCAGTGCTGCGACCACTTATAAGTCAACTTGTGCGATCTGCGACTAGTTTAGGTGCAAACTATATGGAAGCAGATACAAGTGAGACGAAGCAAGATTTTCGTTACAAAATTAGCCTTTGTAAAAAAGAAGCGAAAGAGACTACGTACTGGATAAAAATGCTTCAAATTACTTTATCAGATAAAAAAGATACATTAGAGACATTTCATAAAGAAGCAAGCGAACTGTTACTTATATTTTCCGTTATACTAAAAAATAGCAAAATAACCTAATGGATTTTAGCGATTGATAGATTTAGATATTGTCATTTATGTGCTTAAGAGTGTTTTGACATTTGGATTTTGACATTTGGATTTTAATTTATGTTCTTAAGCGTGTTTTGATATTTGGATTTTGACATTTGGATTTTATTTTTAGCTATTTAATGTGTTTTGACATTTGGATTTTGTCATTTGGATTTTTATATTTATGACCAATATAATTGGCGGTTTTACAGATGAGCTGGGTGATTTGGCTAAATCCATTGGTAGTGAAGTGGCCAAGTTGCCTGGGGATATGGTTGGGAGTGCACTTGAGAGCATGGGAATGAAGGGCATGAAGGCAGGAACTACACGGGCTGTACAGCCTCAACCTGGTCAGCCAGAGTCTGCCATGGCCAAAATGGACAAGATGACTGATGTCCGGCAAAAGCAGGCGCATGCGCGATTTGTGCTCGCAGAGATGGCAGGGAACATTGATCTATACGGTAGTGCGCGCGCCCAAAAACGTGAACCTAGCATTCGTGAGCGGCTAGAGGCTGAGGAACAACAGAAAAAAGATATGGAAAAAGAGCAAAAAATGTATGCACAGGCTTCAGCGCTCAATCAACCCAGTAGTAAAGCAAAACGAGGTGACCCGTATGCTGCCAAGAGAAGTCAACGTAAAGCTGAACAAAAGGTTACGAGTGATTAAAGTGCAGCAAGTAGCCAGGTAGCAGGTAGCCAGTGGATTGGAAGTAAAAAAAGTACTCGTTGTATTTCTATTCTTGCTTTTGTGGTTCTCTGTGTTGGATAATTGGTTCATGAAATTCTATAATACTCTTACTAAATCCATAGAGGAGTTTAAACCGCGTGATTTGAAATATGTAACCGTCTACTCCTGCGGACCCACTGTGTATGACTATGCACATATTGGGAATTTTCGGACATATGTGTTGACTGATCTCCTGGTGCGTTCCCTCAAATATTTTGGCTATACTGTAAAGTTTGTGACAAATATTACCGATGTAGGGCATTTGACAAGCGATGGGGACACTGGTGAAGATAAGCTTGAGAAAGGTGCCAGGAGAGAAGGCAAAACTGCCTGGGATGTGGCGAAGTTTTTTTCCGATGCATTTATCGCAGATAGTACAATGCTCAATTTGCTTTCACCTGATGTGCGTCCGAAGCCTACCGAACATATACCTGAACAAATTGCCATGGTACAAACATTACTAGATAAAGGGTATGGATATCAGATTGATGACGGGATCTATTTTGACACCAGTAAATTTGCAGACTACGGAGCACTTACTGGGCAGGATATAGAGCAGATGAAGGCAGGGGCCCGTGTGGAAGTAAATCCTCAGAAGCGAAATCCCCATGATTTTGCTCTCTGGAAGTTTAGTCCCAAAAATGGTGGGAAGCGCGATATGGAGTGGGAGAGTCCGTGGGGAATGGGGTTTCCTGGGTGGCATATAGAGTGCTCTGTTATGGCCAAAAAACATCTGGGAGAACAAATAGATATTCATGCAGGAGGAAGCGACTTGATCCCTGTGCATCATACCAATGAAATAGCTCAGTCAGAGGCAGCCAGTGGCAAAAAGCCATTTAGTCAGATGTGGGTGCACGGGCAATTTATCATGGTGGACGGCGAAAAGATGAGTAAATCCAAAGGGAATTTTTACCGACTGGCAGATGTGACTGCCAAAGGATATGACCCACTTGTGCTCCGGTACTTTTATATGACAGCCCACTACCGTCAGTTTCTCAATTTTACTTGGGATGGGATGAAAAGTGCTGCAAAAGCATTATCAGAACTGCGTGGGCAAGTGGCTGTACTGCGAGAACAAGCAAAAGGGCGAAATGTGCTATCAAATGAAAAATTAGAGAAAGTAGATACTTTTAGACATAATTTTGATGATGTCCTATTAAACGATTTAAATTTGCCTCAAGCTATTGCAGCAGTCTGGGCTGTGCTCAAGTCAAATATTCCCTCCGAGGATAAGCTAGAGCTTGTAGAAGATTTTGATCAGGTGCTCGGGTTAAAACTCAGTGAAAATATACCTGTTATGGATCAGACTATTCCAGAAGATATATTGGAACTGGCTAAAAAGCGAGACGCTGCACGTAAAAATAAAGATTTTTCTGCAAGTGATAAGATTCGTGCAGATATAGAAGCACTAGGGTTTGTGGTTGAAGACTCTTCAACTGGAACAAAGGTGCGTAAGCCTCTCTAGTTTTGAGATGTCTCAAGACTAATGGAACTGTACAGCTTTTACAGTCTTTGTATTTACCGAAAAAGATTGTGGGTCAATAGTAAATGATACACGATTTCCACCCACTAAGGGCTTCGTATCTTTTGGTACTGATACTGTCCACACTCCGAGATTTTTATCAGGATCACTGGCAAATGCGACCTGAGTGAGAACGACGACACCTCTATTTGCATCAAAATTTTGTACTGTGCCAAGCATTTCTAGCGTTGATACAGCAGAGGCACGCGCTCGTACGTCTGTGGTTGGGGAATCAGATTTGGTTTTGTTTATGATGAAGCTAAATAATATCGCTACGATAACAAGTCCTAGGCTTCCCAGGAGAAAAAGCACACTGTTTGATTTTTTTTGCATATGAGAGTATTGTTCCACTCTTTTTGCCTTCCTGTCAAGCGGGCGGGTATAATAGGGGAAATGGGAGAGGAGAGTTGAGAGGTTAGGGTTTAGGGTTTAGTAAAACGAGTCTCGAGTCTCGAGTCTCGAGTTTCGGAGGAAGCTGTTAAATTGCTATATTGTTCGATTGATTTGTGAGAAAAAACGTATGAAAACTGAAGTTATAAAAATATCAGCAAAAACACCTGATCCACAGGTTATAGGGCATGCTGCAAGTATTATAAAAAACGGTGGACTTGTGGCTTTTCCGACAGAGACAGTGTACGGCTTGGGTGCCAATGCACTGGATAGTGATGCTGTGCGAAAAATATTTCATGCCAAAAATCGTCCTGTAGATAATCCAGTCATTTTGCATATTGGAAATATTAAAGAGCTCAATTTATATGCCGCAAGTATTTGTCCTGAGGCATATCAGTTAACAAAAACTTTTTGGCCAGGGCCGCTTACGCTTGTTTTAAATAAAACTTTGAAAGTGCCTGCTGTTGTGACGGCTGATATGGATACTGTCTGTATACGCATGCCGCAACACCTAGTGGCTCTTGCACTTATAGAAGCCTCTGGGGTGCCAATCGCCGCCCCATCTGCAAATGTTTCTACCAGGCCAAGTCCAACCCATGCATCTCACGTTATTGAGGACTTAGATGGCAAGGTGGACTTAATTTTGGACGCTGGACCTGTAGAGGTAGGGATTGAGTCTACGATAGTTGATATGACGCATGCTCCATTTGAAATAGTACGTCCTGGTGGAGTGACACGAGAACAACTCATGCAGGCAGCCCCACAGGCAGCATTTGATTATTCAACACATGCCAACAGTGTCGTTACTCCAGGTATGAAATATAAACATTATGCTCCAGTATGTGCAGTATGGGTGTATAAGGGTGATATAAATTCAGTGCAAAGTAGGGTACTTGGGGATTTTCAGGAAATAACACGTGGTGGCGTACGTGTTCGTATACTGAGTAGCAGAGAAGTCCCACATATGCTTCTTGAACATCAACGTATTTTTCAACATGATGATCAGTTTGCTGCAGAGCTGTATGAGCAATTTCGCCAAGCAGAAACTGACAAAATAGATGTACTTTTCATTGTGACACCAGCTGATAAGGGAATTGGGAAGGCTATAAATAATCGTTTGGAAAAGGCAGCTTCAAAAATAGTTACTTGCGTGTAATCATCACGATATCGTCGTGATCCCAGACTGATTGCATACTATTTTTGGCTTCAACGCCATTTATCGTCACAATAGTTTTTGCTTCTTGTCCATCACATTTTTCTGGAAGGTCGTAGCTCATGTCACGAAGCATCAAATCTACCGTGCGATTGAGTGGCTGGAGTGGTTCTTTTGACTTTGGATCTACGGGATATGACTGATGCCAATGTACTTTGTTGGCAGTTTCATGAGTGTGGTGTCCCAGTGGATTTCCTTGTTCTGGGGGAAATGCCACGTACTGGTTGCAGGCATAGACGCGTAAATTTGCGTATGCAACTTCTGTTTTTGTGCAGTTGAGATTATCCTTGTCACACACTATAGAATTGAAGTCTGGCTCTGCTGCTTGGATTTTGACGTAGCGGAGGGCAAATGCGAGTGTGGCTAGGCCTGTGATAGCTAAAGCAACGACCACTATCTTAAAGGTAAGTGCAATAGAGCTATCCCCCTCACGTGCGGTTTTGTTTTTGACCTTTGGCAGTGGCTTTTTCATATCTGTAAATAGCATAGCACAATTGAAATAGGTAGTGTCAAGCAGCGGACATAAGGATAGGGAAAGGTTTAGCAGGATGCTTAGTGCTTAGTTATTTAGATGCTTGGGGATTTGGGGGTGAAGAGTCAGGATTTAGTCACTTCAAGGCGTCGCCTTAAAGTATCAAACTATATCATAATATTTCTACCACTTTTTGTTTTGCCTTCCATCCTCCCACAATGTCAATATTTCCTTTTTTTACATGAAAGTAATTTGCAAGGGCTGCAATGACGGCATTGTTTGCTTTGCCCTCAAGAGGGGGTTCATGAACATACACATGCAGTGTATCCAGGAGATCTTTTTCAATCCTTGGTTTTTTGGCGTTGGGGTGAACGATGATTGTGTATTTCACTTATTTATTTTACTCTCAAAGGTAATATGAACCAAGCTAATGCACTTAAAGCTTTAGAATGTATTATTACTATATTTGTAAAGCACAATATTTCGTATCAAATCATCGGAGGGTTTGCAGTACATCTATATGGTTCCACACGTCCTGTCGATGATATTGATATTGCCATAGAGGCTGGTGGGATGGAGAAGATTATTCATGATATAGATAAGTATATAGTGGTAGGACCGATGCACTTTGTGGACGAAGAGTATGACTTGAATCCCTGGGTCAATCTCAATGTTGATGGGGTAAAATTTGATATTTTTGAAATAACTGATGCAAAACATTATGAAAAAACGTCTGGTCAGTTTGTACCATTTGATATAGTTTTTGAACAATCAAGATGTATGTCGTTTGGTATGTTAGCGCTCAATGTTATGCCGCGTGAAAAATTGATATTGTATAAATCTCGCTTAGATGGTGAGGTTGATAAAGTAGATGTAGCGTATTTACGTTCGTTTAGTCACTAAAGAGTGCTGGT
>CAZPNL010000041.1:0-6101 GCA_964588145.1 uncultured Gammaproteobacteria bacterium | reverse complement strand
ATATGGTAAAAATGATCAAAAAGAGATCAGTTTTGAGTGGAAACTCGACGAGAAACAATGGCACGGTGGCGATAAATATTCCTACAGTACGTAGGAGGAGGGATGGAAGTGGGTTTTTGTGATGATTAACCACTTTGTTATGCGTATGGATGAAGTTTGTAACTTCGGTAAAGTTTTTGGGAGTTGCATATATTGCAACGAGCGGCCGCCAGCTATTGGAAATGAGTATTTGTCGTTTATTTTGATCAATCTGTACTTTAGCTATACTGGACCAATCAAACGAGACGGATTCTTGTGACATAGCCAGCATTCCTGCTCCCGCCGCTTCTGGTTTACGTAGAAGCACTCCTAGTATAAAAGCAAATCTATTGCCCACTTTCCCTACAGGACTTTTCATGAATGCCGCGACACCTTTTTCATCGACACGAAATCCCATAGGCATGCGGTTGCCAAAAACAATAAGCATAATAAGCATCATCAGTACCCAGAGGCCTACGATAAGTATGCCAACACCCAGTATCAATTGTGGCAAGGCATCATATTCGCCTTGCATGAGAAAGATAAACCCCAGAAGCATGGTCATGACTATACCGGTGACAATACATAATATTGTAGTCTGGTAGACGAAAAATGAGTTTGTGACCAGTGGTACATCTATGTCCCAAGTTATAGAAGATGACTTTTTCATATGCCTGCACTATATACCTAACCCTTTAATTTTTCAAACGTAATAGATCATCTTATCAAGTTGATAATATTGAAAGCGTTTTCGATACCAAGTAGAACAAACAATGTAATTGTGACATAATCACTCTCATGAATCTCAAAGTTGCTATCGTGGGGCTTCCAAACGCTGGTAAAAGTACACTTTTTAATGCTCTTCTCAAAAAGCAGGTGGCATATGCTGCCAATTATCCTTTTGCTACGATTGAACCAAACATAGGAGTGGTGCCTGTGCCAGATGCACGATTAGATAAATTGGCCGATGTGATAGAGAAAACTGATGGTACGTGTCCGCCACTTGTGCCAGCCACGGTAGAATTTGTGGATATTGCTGGACTGGTCAAAGGCGCGTCTGAGGGTCAGGGGCTGGGGAACAAATTTCTCAGTCACATCCGTGAGTGTCATATCATCTGCAATGTCGTGCGGTATTTTGAAAATCCTGACATTATCCATGTAGCAGGGGACATAGATGCCAAGCGAGATGCTGATATTATCGCTACTGAGCTCATTCTTGCTGATTTGGGGACAGTGCTTAAGCAGTCTGAACCGCGTGGCGTCAAAGACCGTGATGTTCAGAACCGTTGGCAGGTGATTGTTCGGCTCAAAGAACAGCTTGATAAGGGGATTGCAGCACGCGATATAGTGACTGACGAGAAAGAAATGGCTATGATCTCTGATTTGCATCTCCTCACGATGAAGCCCGTGCTTTCAGTCGCCAATGTCTCTGAAGAGCAACTTGCTAATGCCTCATTTCAAGCGTCAGCTCAAGCCCAGCTTCTCGATGTGATATTTGTCAGTGCACAGATAGAGTCTGAGTTGGCGGCTCTTTCCGTCGAAGAGCAATCTGCGTATCTGGCAGAGCTAGGGGTAACAGCATCAGGGCTAGATAGACTTATACAAAAAGCCTATCAGATGCTGGGTCTCATATCATTTCTCACGTGTGGTGTGAAAGAGTCTCGTGCTTGGACGATCGGTCGAGGCACACTGGCCCCGCAGGCTGCTGGCACAATACATACGGATTTTGAGAAGAAATTTATCAAAGCTGATATATGCAAATTTGAAGACTTTGTCAGCTGTGGCGGGTGGGTAAAAGCGCGCGAGGTAGGCCGGGTGCGCCAGGAGGGTAAGGCGTATGAGATGGCCGATGGAGACGTGGTGGAGTTTAAAGTAGGAGCGTAAAAGAGAACATATATGACTGACTATATACCACTTGAATACTCAGATATAGCAACGCAAGCACTTAAAATGGGAGATGAAATATTGTTAAATTTGAGTTCTAATCCTGTTATTGCAGCAGAACAGCGAAGACAAGTTGAAGAATTAGGTCAATTGTCGGTGGCAAGCGGTATCGGAGCTAGGATGTTCTCTGTTTCAGAAGGTGTTTCAAAAGGGAATGAAAGAGGATTTTAAATACTTTTAATATGTATGTTTTCCCATTGAGATTGTGTTAAATTCATGGTATCATACTATATCTATGCATACATACGATTTGATGGTTATATACAAAGCAGACACAGATACCAAAAAGGTTGAGGCTATGCTTCGTGAGTTTGTCGAGCCAGTTGGTGCCAAAATGACTGATTTTGTACTGGTGGGCAAAAAAGAATTTGCGTATCCTATCAACAAACAGTCAGAAGGTGTCTATGTCACGTGTGTCCTCCATGGTAAAGTGACCCAGACAGGGCTCCAAAACAGTGCAAAACAGCATCACGAAGTAGTCAGATTTTTACTAACCACAAAGGAATAAGAGTGTTATGGCCAGTCGCAGTTTGAACAAAGTCATGCTCATAGGAAACCTGACAAGGGATCCTGAATTGCGGTATACCCCTACGGGAGCTGCTGTATGTACTTTGGGAATTGCGACAAACCGCGCGTGGACTACCGAAAGTGGTGAGAAAAAAGAAGAAGTCGAGTATCACCGAGTGATCGCTTGGAATAAACTCGCAGAGCTTTGTAGTCAGCTTCTCGCTAAGGGTCGTAAGATTTATGTTGAGGGAAGGCTCAAGACAAATAGTTGGACTGGACAAGATGGCTCACAGCGCACCACAACTGAGATCATCATAGAAGATATGATGATTTTAGATCCCAGGAGAGTTGAGGGTGCAGGAGATGAATCGGGATCAGTACATGCAGAGACTGCTAAGTCGACGGTAGCATTTACACCAGCAGCAGTGACAGTAGCTAAACCAGCACCTGCTAAGCCAGTAGCGAAAGCAAAAGAAGAAAAAGTAGAGGATGTACGTGAGGATATCAATCCTGACGATATCCCATTTTAAAGTAAAGGAATTTTATGATCAAAAAGCATAGTAAAAAGCCTATAAAAGTCAATAAAAAATGTTTCTTTTGTGAGAGCGAAGTAGTGCCACATTATACTGAAACAACTGTGCTTGGCAAGTATCTCTCTGAGCGTGGCAAACTTGTCGCTCGCAGTAAAACAGGTCTGTGTGGCAGTCATCAGCGTAAAGTTGAAGTATCTGTCAAAAAAGCCCGCTTCATGGCACTTCTGCCATTTGTAGTGAGAGCGTAACAGTAAATTTGAGGATCAAGATCTTTCTGTACTAATTTTCTATATTTCTATTGTTTGTCTTTGTTGCTTTGTGGTGCTTCTTTTTTTTGTTTGTGCTCGCTCGAAAATAATCGCCTTATATACTGTTTTTAAGATTAGAATTTTACGTGTTAGTTCTAAATTTTTAGGTTCTAAGTTACTTGCCTTAGACGTTTTTTAATCATCAGTTCTATGATTATAGTGTTTAAATTAAATCTTTCCCTATCCTAAAAAATACCGTATGATAGATCACATGGTTACCAAAAATCATTTATCTCCAGAGTCAGTACACATTCCAAATCAAATCCCTTTTACTTCTATACGCAAATATGTACTGCTTGGGACAATCATCCTTTTGGCTGGGGGTGTGGGGTATCGTTTGGGAGAGCAGGGTGTAGGCAAAAATGGTTTTACTGCTGTGTCTGATCAAAAAGTTATCAATACAGATACTCCTGTAGACAAAAATGTTGATTTTCGCCTCTTTTGGGATGTATGGAGCCGGATGAATGCGAGCTTTATTGATAAAGAAAAACTTATCCCCAGCACTATGGTAGAAGGCGCAATTCGCGGTATGGTTGCCTCAGCAGGTGACCCATATACGGCATTTTTTTCTAAAAAGGAAAATAATGATTTCAAAGATGATATGAAGGGAGAGTTTGAGGGTATTGGTGCACAACTGGGATTAAAGGAAGGTCGTATTATGGTAATTGCACCTCTCAAGGGTACGCCTGCAGAAAAAGCAGGTATATTAGCAGGTGATTATATTATAAAAGTAAATACCGAAGATACCTCTGGCTGGACGATCCCACAGGCTGTATCAAAGATCCGTGGGAAACGCGGCACTACAGTAGATTTGGAGGTATTTAACGATAAGGATACAAAACCTCGGAAGCTTACTATTTCTCGAGATACCATAAATATTGCATCTGTAGAATCGTGGGTAAAGCCCCCTGCAGATGTGGCTGAAATCAAAGGAACCAAAGATTCACAAGTTTTTGAATCAAACGGTGGACGAGTGGCATACCTTAAACTCAATCGCTTTGGTGATAACCTAAATTCTGATTGGGAAAAAGGCGTGCTAGAGGTGCTTGCGGCACAAAAAGCAGGGCCACTCAAAGGTTTGATTTTTGATTTACGCAATAATCCTGGAGGGTATTTAGAGGGAGCTGTGTATATCGCTGGAGAGTTTATTCCCAGTGGTATTGTTGTGTCTCAAAAAAATAGTAATGGTTCTGTGCAAAACTATCCTATCAATAGAAAAGGGCGACTCCTAGATATCCCTCTAGTAGTACTCGTAAATAAGGGAAGTGCGTCAGCCGCAGAGATTGTAGCTGGAGCGCTCAAGGACTATGGCCGTGCAAAGATTGTGGGTGAAACGTCATTTGGTAAAGGCTCAGTACAGACGCCTTTGGAGCTGTCTGGTGGGGCATCGCTGCATGTAACAACTGGCAAGTGGCTCATGCCTAAAGGTGAGTCTATCAGTGGCAAAGGTATCACACCAGATGTGATCGTGCCTATGGAGAGCACCACCGCAAGCGCCGATGCCCAACTTGCAAAAGCCATAGAGCTGCTTGTAAAATAGCCCATGTTGAAGACACGTTGAGCGTAACATTCAGATTATTTTCAGGAAAACTTATTACAAAATACGTACTATGGAAACTAAAAAATACGCTTTATATATAGCTATAGCACTTCTGATTACCGGTGGTCTCATAAGTTCGGGAAAGCTAGGTGTTTCATGGTCAAGCTTATCAAAACAGCTTGGAGTCAAAAATACCCAAAGTTTTGAGCAGATGCAAAGCGAGACAAGAACCACTGAAAAGGTAAAAGTATCTGTCGAAGAGTCAGTGGTAATCGACGTGGTAGACAAAGTTTCTCCATCAGTTGTGACGATTGGTATTACAAAAACGGGACGAATCAATAATTTTTTTGAGTTTGATCCTTTTGATCCATATAGTCCTTTTAGACAACGACAAGGTACAACCAAAAAGGTAGAACAGGACATAGGATCAGGGTTTATCGTCAAGTCAGATGGGCTCATAGTTACAAATAAACACGTCGTGTCTGATACAGAGGCCAAATACCGTGTTATTACAAAAGATGACAAGACTTTTGATGTACAAAAAATTTATCGTGATCCTACAAATGATTTAGCAATCCTAAAGATTAATGCAACCGGTTTACCTGAAGCAGAGTTAGGAGATTCTGGTAAGATAAAGGTTGGGCAGCTGGCTATTGCTATAGGTACTGCGCTTGGAGAATTCCGTCATACTGTGACTACTGGTGTCATATCTGGGGTTGGAAGAGGTATTACTGCGGGTTCACCTTTTGCAGGTGATAGTGAGAGACTGGATAATGTGCTACAAACAGACGCTGCTATAAATCCCGGCAATTCTGGTGGTCCACTTCTCAATAGTGGTGGACAAGTGATAGGGGTTAATACCGCCGTGTCTTCTGAAGGACAGAACATCGGGTTTGCTTTGCCTATCAATGTCATAAAGGATGCAATAGATAACTTTAATACCACTGGCCAATTTGATAGGCCATTTCTAGGAGTCCGATATCGTGTGGTATCAAAAGATGTGGCGATACTCAATGAAGTACCAGAAGGCGTGTATATTATGGAAGTTGTCAGTGGGAGCCCAGCAGACAAGGGTGGAGTCACTGAGGGTGATATCATCACAAAAATAGATGGTACCAGACTGTCTGGAGAAAATGTTGAACTTTCAAAAGTGATATCAAAGAAAAAGGTTGGGGATACTATTACGCTTAATATTTGGAGAGAAGAAAAGGATGTGGAGGTAAAGGTGACGCTGGCAAGTCAGGAGTGAGA
>CAZPNL010000040.1:5274-14282 GCA_964588145.1 uncultured Gammaproteobacteria bacterium | reverse complement strand
ACAGTCACGCTCTTTGCCAGATTACGTGGTTTGTCTGGGTCGAGTTTGCGCTCGAGCGTCAGATAGTAGGCGAGGAGTTGGCCTACGATGATATTTGGTATGATTGTGGCTTCATCTACATATGGCACGGGTATATGTACATCAAATACATCATGTTTTTTGTCAGAGACGCCGATGATAAATCCTCCGCGGGCTTTCATCTCCATAGCTCCTGCGAGATTGGCTCCGAGAGATTTGTCACTAGGTATATATGCCATACAGGGCGTGCCTTTCTCTACGAGAGCCAGCACTCCATGCTTGAGCTCTCCTGATGCAAAGCCCTCTGCGTGCATGTAGGATATTTCTTTGATTTTTAGTGCCGCTTCCAGACTGGCAGGATAGGAGAAGCCTCGTCCTATGATATACATATCGGTTTTGTCAGATATTTTGTGTGCGAGAGTCTCAATTGTTTTTGTATGCGTTGATTCGAGGATCTTTGCGCTTGCCTTTGCTGCTGCCAGTACTGCCTCTACTCCTTGTTTTGGGTGGCCAGCTACTGCGTGGGCAAGCATGAGTAAGTGTCCGAGTTTTGAAATCATGGCTTTTGTGCTTGCAACACTTTTTTCAGGACCAGCTGAGAGGAGTATTTTTAAATCACTTTGGCGGTAGAGGGTGGAGCCCATGACATTTACCATGGATGCAATTGTGGCGCCACGAGCTTTAGCCATTTTGACTGCTTCGAGGGTATCCATAGTTTCACCGGATTGTGATAAAGCAATGATGAGACTTTTTTTAGAAAGTGCATCGACGTGGTAGCCAAATTCACTCGCCACAGCCCAGCTGACTCGTTTTTTGGCGATTGAACCCAAGAAATAAGTACCAGCTAAAGCCGCATGTCCTGCTGTGCCACATCCGATGAGATAAATATCATCGTATTTTTTGATAAGTCCTGCGAGTTTTTTGATATGCTCTGCGTTATTGGTGACGATATCTGAAAGGATGCCTGGCTGCTCATGGATTTCTTTATTCATAAAATCCCTATAGTTGCCTTTTTCTGCCTGGGAGATAGTCCAGGTGAGTTTTTGTTTTTTGGGATGGATGTATTCGCCTGTATCTGCTTCAAATATCATTACACCTTTTTCTGAAATGATGGCCATCTGATTGTCCTCTAGATAATGCACCTGTTTGGTGTGGGGGAGGAGAGCTGAGGCATCGCTTGCGATAAAGTTTTCATGGTCACCAAAGCCTATGACAAGTGGAGAACCATTTCTGGCTGCGATAAATTTGTGATCTGTGACAGAAAAAACGATGATGGCGTTGAGGCCTTCTAATTCTAAGAATGCTTTTTGGACAGCTTTGGGCAGAAGCATAGTTTTGGTATATTCTTCTACCAGGTGTACTGCAACTTCGCTATCTGTCTCTGAGACAAATGTGTGGCCTTTTTTGACGAGCATTTTTTTGAGTTCATCATAGTTTTCGATGATGCCATTGTGGATGACTGCATATTTCTGGGTGCAGTCTAGGTGGGGGTGCGCATTTTCATCTGTGACGCCACCATGTGTTGCCCATCTGGTGTGGCCAAAGCCTATGTCACTTTTGGGAAGCTCAGTCACGGTTCCATCGCCAATCTTTCCAGTCTTTTTTTTGACAACGATGGTTAATCTATTGTCATCTCCTTTTGCATTTATTTTTGTTCCAACTTGTTTTTTTCCATTTGCCATTTCCCATTTCCCATTTCCCATTGCTCCCACAGCTACCCCCCAGCTGTCATAGCCTCGGTACTCCAAGTGTTTGAGGCCTTCTAAAACAAGATTTGCAGCAGTATTTTTATTTCCAACGTATCCAAATATTCCACACATAATATCTCCTAAGATGAATGTAAGCACCAAATATCAGGATTCAATCCACAATCTACAATTTACTATTCACAATACACAATTTAATTATCGAACGTACATGATTTTGTTGGTCCCTGGTCCCTGTGATTTGTCTGTATTTTGGTGCTTGTGTTTTTGTAATATTTTCAAAGAAGCAGGCTCAGTCATATCTCATTTAGACTCCTTTTTACAAAAGAGGTTTTCCGAGTATATGTTGTGGATGTGAGTGACACCCAAAGGGTTTCCGCAGATGCTTCGACTCCGCCTCATTAGAATGAGGCTTCGCTCAGCACAAGTACTTTTTTACAATAATTATTGAGCACTTGTTTATTGAGCTAGGTCAAGTCCGATTCCCTGCACCGACCGGTGCGGGGCCCTTTCCTCGTATCCCCAAGTCTGACTTGGGGCCACACGCTTATATATCAATTTGCTGCTTCCTACAGCTCCTTTCATGTGTATGGTAGGATGTATGGGTTCGGAAGTCAAGAAAATACTTATTTGTAAAATTTTTTATGGTACAAATCGAACGAGCTCATATTCAAGAATCTAAAGTATTAACCTACGAAAGAACAATTGAGGTTGTTCGAAAATTAAAAGAGTTAGGATTGAGGATTGTTTTAGTTCAGGGGGTGTTTGATATTTTACATATAGGTCATATAGAGCATCTAAAGGCAGCTAAATGTTTCGGGGATATTTTAATCGTTGGATTAGAAAATGATTTAACAGTTGCGATGAATAAGGGAGTTGGTCGTCCTGTGAATTCATTGGAAAGTCGATCGCGGTTGCTGGGTGAGCTACAAGTTGTGGATTATGTTTTTGGGTTTAATACAGCGCCAATGTATGGTTCAGACGATGAGTTGTATACACAAAGATATTTGGATCTTAAACCAGATGTTGTAGCCATATCGTCATGGGGGTCTCATTTAGATAAAATACTGCATCAATTAGGTAATGCTGGAGTTGGGTCTGCCATATTAGATAATCCTAAGCAGGATTCGACTACTAATATTTTAAATAGAATTTAAATTTCCTTAAATTGATCTCTTTACAATAAAAGCTTTGTATAGGTACTATATTAAAAAATTGAGGCTAAAGATTAATTACTATTTATAAATTAGTCGTCAGTTGCTGATTTGCCTGTTGGCGAAAAAATTAGGATGACGACCAAAATATAAAACACATATGACAAAAGGCAAACTTGTGGTGATTGAGGGTACAGATGGATCTGGAAAAGGTACACAGACACAGCTACTCCTAGAGCATCTCAAAGCCGCGCATATACCCAACGCGACTCTTGATTTTCCTCAGTACTATAAAACGTTTTTTGGCAAATGGATTGGGCGATTTCTCAAGGGGGAGTTTGGAAAAGTTGAGGATTTACCACCGTATTTGCTGATGTTTCCGTATGCAGCTGATCGCTGGCAGGCGCGTGCAGATCTAGAGGAGTGGCTGACACAGGGGAAAATCGTTGTCGCAAATCGCTACACGGGTTCCAATGCCTATCAAGCGGCCAAAGTTCCTGCCAAGGACCGGGTACGATTTACCGATTGGTCGTTTGAGATGGAGTATGAGGCTTTTGGGATACCCAAAGAAGATATCGTAGTATTCCTCTATGTTCCATATGATGTGTCACATAAGTTGGTGGAACAAAAAACCACACGCAAATATTTAGGGAAAGCCGCCAAAGCTGATATCCATGAGTCAAATGAGACACTCATGCGTGAGGTAGAAAAAGTGTATCTGAGCTTTTGTAAGCGGTTTCCTCATTGGATAAAAATTGATTGTGTTAAAGATGGCGAGATTATGACGCGAGAAGAGATTCATGCCAAAGTGCTATCTGTCCTCAAAAAGAAAAAAATACTCTAGATTTTTCCTCTATAAATCATGTCTGTAGAATTTCGTGTACTAACATCTGCAAATGGAAGGTTTGATTCGGTTGCTCGTGTTGTGGGATACGAGCATACGAAACGAGAAATACCTCTTTTTGACGAACATGCAATTCATGACGTGCTCGATAGTTATTTTAGCAGTGATGATTATTCGTTGTATGTTTCAGATCTCAAATTGCGCAACCACTTACAGGAAAAAGTGCACACTTTGAGGCAGGCGGATCCAGCTGGAGTAAGTAAAGCTGATGTAGAGCATGGATTAACTGCTGATGATATGAAACTTTTGGCCACTGATAGACCAACTGTTTACATAGTAGGCGATTCTGCCGCTATAACCAAGGATCAAGAAGTAAAAAATGGAGATTGGTTAGGGAATGATGGAATTATCAATAAATTTGAAGACCTCAATCCTGACAATTGGCCAGCATACTTTGTAGAAAATTTCTCTGGTAAACACTTGTATACTGTGACGAGTTTGCGAGCGCTTCGGCCACCCGTAATGGGGCACAGTGACGGACCATTGTCTAAGCATGCGGAGGCAGTAGCGATGATGCGAGTGCATTATACGATGAAAAAATTTACTGAAAAAGATGTACGCGATTGGCTAAAAAAGGGAAACGAATATGCGTCATTTGCCCCAGGAGGGCTTACGCTTATACCGAAGAATTTTTTGCATTGGTTAGCTTCTGATAAGGTCGCAGTGTCTATGTTTGACCCAGATCCAAAGCATTTACACTTTTTTGAATCAATTGCAGCTTTGTTTCATAGAGGTTCAAAAGAAAAAAGGTATAAACGTATTTTTACAATCAAACATTGGTCAAAATTGACAGATGAGCAGCGTGCAAACGTTATCTATGGTATATTGCCAGAATCTATAGACCGGCTCTTGCAGCAATTAAAAATGCGTGATTAGATGTTTTTATGGTTAGTGAAATTTTTATTGGAGAGTTTTGTACATTATTGAATTCGTATACTGTTGTTTATCCATTTGCCACATCCTCATGGTTTCGACTGTGGCTAGCACATTTAGGAAAAAATTTGGATTTACACTTTTTACGAGTTTCTACTGAAAAAGGGGAAGTGCTCGGTGCCTTTGAGCGAGCGGGTGAGGAAGTGCATTTTGCAGGTGGAGAAGAGATTGCTGATTATCTAGATTTAATCGGTCCTGAATGGGCAAAAGCAGCAGCGTGGGCAGAAATTGGTGATTATTTTAAACATAAGGGTGTAGCGAAATTGGTTTTGCGAAATTTTCCAGATGACTCAGGTTCGATGACATTTTTTAGAGAAACTGAAAAGTTGCCTAGCCTCGCAAGAGGACCTCTTGTGGAAATAGTTGAAGAGGATACGACTCCAATTCTTACATTGCCTGCGGATTGGGAAATATATGTTTCGAGTTTGGACCGGAAGGACCGGCATGAGCTGCGTCGTAAGATGCGAAAGTTTGAAGCAGAGCATGTGGATGTGCATTTTGAATTGAGTACCCAACCAGAGAAAGACATGCGTACATTGTTATCCTTAATGAAGCTTGAGGCTCCAAAAGCGGATTTTTTGACGTCTGAAATGGAAACGTTTTTTCTCGCGTTACCCAAAGCATTTCCAGAGACGATTAAGATAATGCAGCTGAAACACGGTGTAGATATCATCGCATCTGTGGTAGCGTTTGTGCAAAATGGAACCCTGTATTTGTACAATTCTGGTTTTAATGAAGCGGCTTTTACTGGCTCAGGATTTTATTTGAAGGCTAAGTCCGTACAATGGGCGATAGAGCAAAAGCTTACAAATTATAATTTTCTCCAAGGCCATGAGCGGTACAAGTATGAACTGGGTGGTAAAGATGTGCCCGTATGGAGGGTGAGTCTAAATTTCCAATAATTTTTAGATCTATCTGATCCTGAAACAAGTTCAGGATGACCGATTTTGTTGGCTTAAATATAAACTTATATATGAAAAATATCAGATCATCTCAAGGAAAACTCACTGTGATTGCAGGTCCTATGTATAGCGGAAAAACTGGGAAGCTCATTGCTATGGAATCTGTACTTCGCGACTTAGGAAAGTCAATTATTGTCTACAAACCTTCGATTGACACTCGATATACACATGCGCCGAAGTTGCATAGTCATGATGCAAAAACGACAGATGCAGTTTTACTTAACCCTAAACTTGCGAAGGAGGAAGTGGAAAAAATGATCAAAACGAATGCAGACGTTGTCGTCTTTGATGAAGTGCAATTTTTTGATGCAGAAAAAGTACTTGCGCTTATAGAACAATTAAGAAACGCTGGTAAACACGTCATTGCTGCAGGGTTACTCTATGATTATCAGCGAAAGCCATTTGGTGCTACACCCCAATTATTAGGCCTATCAGATGAACATATGGAGCTGTTTGCCATCTGTCAAAAATGTGCAGCACCAGCTCGACATAGTCAGCGAGTCAGTGGCGGGAAAGGGCAGGTGGATGTGGGAGCAGGAGACAAATATATCGCAGTGTGCGAGAAGTGTCATGAAGTGTATAGGGGATAATCTATTGTAAATATTGGGGTTGACAGTAATTTTAAGGAGCGTATACTAATTAAAAGCGCCACAAGAGCATATAGCTTTTTTAAGCGCTTCTTTTGTTTTTGGACACTTTTTCTCAAGAAACGTTTGCACTTGGAGTACAGATCCAGTGAAAGATACCAAATGAAAAATATTAAAATTGATAGTTCTTCTTTTTTTTCCTCTGATTTTCAGCGCGCGATTTTATATTCGGCATATGATTTGCTAAAGGAGGCCTGCCATGAGTAATACCCAATCACCACCAGATGAACATTTTGGATTTGCCCAGGGTGGGACTGCTGGCTTTTATGGTGGTTCCCATGAACGGGTGGATATGAGCTTTTTATACGGAGTTTCTCTGACTGAGCTCCATGCGCACCTAGGGTTTTCTGTTTCTCCTACGATGCTGTGGGAAATAGCACATGATCAAGGACTCAAATTGCCAACGAAGAACTATTGGGAGTTTGAAAAATTGGTGTGTATACATGAGGCTAAACAATATGAGGAATATATACAAATGTATGATTTGACTGAAAAAATTCAGTCATCACCGGAGGCACTCTTTACCGCAGCAGAGACGACAGTATCTGGAGCATACCGTAAAAATAATATCACGACGCTAGAAATTCGTGTCAATCCAATACTCCGTAATCGTAGTGGTGAACGGGATTTAGACCATCTCATTGTCTATATGCTACAAGGTATGGAGCGGGCAATGCTTTCCTATCCTGTGAAGGCGGGACTAATACTGATGATGGACCGGCGATTTACGCATGAGGAAAATGAGGGAGTCGTACGAAAAGCAATCAAGTATAAGCATCGTGGAGTCGTAGGTGTAGACCTGGCAGGACCAATTGACCGGACCAGTCAGAGTAAAATGTTTCGGCCACATGATATCGCAGATATTTGCGCTATGGCACATGAAGCAGGGCTTGGGGTAACCGTCCATACTGGAGAGGCCACCGATACTGACGAGATGTGGGAAGTGCTGCGAGAGCTTAAACCTGAGCGCATTGGGCACGGGATAGCATGTGTAAGAGATCCGGAGATGATGGCGTATTTAGCCCAGCACCATATAGTGCTTGAGACATGTCCTACGTCAAATATGAATACCAAGCTTGTAAAGGACTTTGTGCATATGCGACAAATATATCGAACGATGGTTGAGCATCATGTGCCATTTACGATAAATACAGATGGCCCCGAGATGCAGCGAATATCTCTCCGTGGTGAGTATGAAAAGTTATTACAACAAAAAGTATTGACCGAGTCAGAGCTTTTACATGCTAATAAAATTGCTACAGAAGCCACGTTTATTAAAGGAGGCCAGTCATGAACAAGTCAGATATTATTCGCGATAAAGTTGTAGCGCACAAAGCCCTAACGTTTGACGATGTGTTGCTTCTCCCGGGATACACAGACTTCAAAAGGTCTGAAGTGAGTCTCGCAACAGTACTTCATCCAAAAATTCGGCTTACCCTACCTGTACTATCAAGTCCCATGGATACGGTTACAGAAGCATCTATGGCTATTGGGATGGCGCACTTTGGGGGACTTGGTATCATACACCGTAATCTGTCTGTCATTGATCAGGCCGAGGCCGTGAAAGCCGTAAAAGCCGCAAAAGTAACAAATACTGAATTTGCTGCAGTTGATGCAAAAGGAAAACTTTTGGTGGGGGCAGCTGTGGGTGTAGGAGCAGATCTTGAAGAACGACTCGCGGCACTGGTGGAGGCAGGTGTGGATCTTGTGGTGTTTGACTCCGGGCATGGATTTACGTCATTTATGATAGAGGCCGTACGAAATTGTAAAAAAACCTATCCGGAACTGGTGATCATGGCTGGAAATATCGCCACGTATGATGGAGCCCGGGGGCTCATGGATGCGGGAGCAGATATATTGCGAGTGGGTATGGGACCAGGGAGTATTTGTACGACACGCATCGTCACGGGAATGGGAGTTCCCCAACTTTCTGCGGTTGCAGCCGTCGTACGCGCCACAGAAAACTCGTCTGTCACGGTCATTGCTGATGGAGGTATCAAGCAAATGGGTGATATGGCAAAGGCTTTGGCGTTTGGAGCTCACGGGGTAATGCTTGGATCGATGCTTGCTCGTTTTGATGAGTCGCCTGGAGATGTGGTGGAAGTACAGGGAAAAAAGTACAAGCAGTATCGTGGGATGGGAAGCATAGGTGCTATGCAAAAAGGTGGTGCAGAGCGCTACGGCCAGTCAAAGACCACAGAGGCCAAAAAGCTTATTGCCGAAGGAGTCGAAGGCTTGGTAGAGTACAATGGAAAACTGGCAGACTATCTCGTACAAATAGCTGGCAGTCTCAAGTCTTCGTATTATTATATAGGCGCAAAAACGACGCAGGAGTTTTTTGAAAAAGCGAGGGTGATCAAGATTTCTGGAGCGGGACTGCGTGAAAGTCATCCACATGACGTCGTCATGACTGATGTGGGAGGAAATTATAATGCGAAGTGAGGGAGAGTTAAGAGTTTAGGGCTTAGAGTTTAGGGTTTAGTGAATAAGTTAACATTGTCATGCTGAACTTTTCGCCAGCTGGCGAATCAGCATTAGTTAGGTAAAATATTTTTTTGAATAAAAGTGTAGTGGAAAATCGTTAGATTCTGGACAAGCCAGAATGATGTGAGGAATAGTTCGATTCTGAACAAGACGGGTACCAACTTGTATCCCGTCATGCCAGAATGACGAATGGTATTTGA
>CAZPNL010000040.1:0-5174 GCA_964588145.1 uncultured Gammaproteobacteria bacterium | reverse complement strand
ACAAGACGGGTACCAA
Organism: uncultured Gammaproteobacteria bacterium; assembly: GCA_964588145.1. GTDB lineage: Bacteria > Patescibacteriota > Microgenomatia > UBA10105 > UBA927 > CAZPNL01. The sequence continues at coordinate 5,158 of CAZPNL010000040.1, read as the reverse complement.
CTTGTATCCCGTCATGCCAGAATGACGAATGGTATTTGATTCTGGACAAGCCAGAATGACGGGAGGAAGTAGAATTTAATTTTGGAATTTGTTTTTTTTGGGTTTTTTAATTTTGGAATTTGTTTGTGATTTTGGATTTGTTATTTTGTCTTGTTTTGACATTTGAGCTTTGACAATTGGATTTATTATAGTGCGTGTTTTGGCACCTGCCGGCAGGCAGGTTTGGATTTTGACATTTGGATTTTTACTTATGATACTCATCATCGATTTTGGCTCACAAACAGCGCACTTGATCGGGAGGCGACTCCGAGATCTTGGCGTGAATAATGCGTTAATAACCCCAGAAGAGGCACTGGCTGAAATAGATACACACAAGCCTGCGGGAATCATCCTGTCTGGTGGGCCCTCAAGTGTGTATGAGGCAGGTGCACCTACGCTTGATCCAAAAGTTTTAACTTTAGGAATACCTGTGCTAGGTATATGTTATGGTGAGCAGTTAGTGGCACATTTATTGGATGGTAAAGTTACTCCTGGTAATACTAAGGAATATGGACCTGCGATGCTTCAAGTACAATCTAATTCAATATTGTTTTCAGATATTTCCGATAAAGAATTTCAGATTTGGATGAGTCATGGAGATTTTGTCGAGCAGGCACCAACTGGTTTTAGCGTCGTTGCGATAACTGCCACTATAACCACTGCTGCAATTGAAAATGTTAGTAAAAAAATCTACTGTGTACAGTTTCATCCAGAGGTAACGGATACAAAAAATGGAACACAAATACTACGAAATTTTATTGAAAAAGTTTGTGGTGAAAAGGTTTCTCCAGTAAAACTTGAACTTGATCCAATCATTGCCAATATACAAAAAACAGTTGGTACTGCAAAGGTTATCTGCGCAGTATCAGGAGGTGTAGATTCAACTGTGGCAGCGTATCTCATGGGGAAGGCCATAGGCAAACAACTTATCCCAGTTTATGTGGAGAGTGGCCTCATGCGTCCAGGGACAGTAGAGAGGGTACGGGAGATTTTTACCAAGCAAATTGAAGCAAATCTGGTGGTAGTGGATGCACAGAAGCGGTTTTTGGATGCACTATCTGGTAAAACAGACCCCGAAGAAAAACGAAAAATCATAGGGAAACTTTATGTAGATATCTTTCAGGAAATTGCACTGGCTCATAAAGACGCAGAATTTTTGGGGCAAGGGACTATATACTCAGACGTGATTGAGTCTAAGGGCACGAAGCACGCGTCACATATAAAGTCGCATCACAATGTAGGTGGACTTCCTGAGGGTATGAAACTCACGCTTCTTGAGCCACTCAGAAATTATTACAAAGATGAGGTAAGAGCACTTGGGGAAATGGCAGGGCTCACGCACGAAGCTGTGTGGGAACAGCCGTTTCCGGGGCCTGGGTATGCTGTGAGGATTCGAGGTGAAGTGACTGCACCTAGGCTTGCTCAGGTAAAAATTGCTGATAGTATAGTAGTGGAAGAGATGAAAGCAGCGGGAATATATGAAAAGCAATTTCAGTGTTTTGCTGTCATGACTGGAGCACTTTCCACAGCCGTTAAAGGTGATGGGCGTATGTTTTCAGAAGTTGTAGCTATACGGGCGTATGAATCCACAGACATTATGACCAGTCGTTGGTCGCATATTCCCTTTAATGTTTTAGGAAAAATTTCTGCTCGCATAGTCAACGAAGTACCAAACGTATCCAGAGTGGTGTACGATATCACCACCAAACCTCCTGCCACAATGGAATGGGAGTGACCAATCAAATGACAAATATTATTGAAGCTCCAATTTTACGTGGTCAAATACTATCAGGTGATACACCAGATGTTCCTCCATTTCATACTGGAAACATAGATAAGCAAACTGAAATACAAAGAATCCTAAATGTTCCAGTATTATTTGTACCAAAGTTATATGTTCCTGAAATTCAATCTGCCGAGTGGGATGAGGTAATAAAAGCAAAAGCGATCGCCGCTTGGCAAGCAAATGGATTTTCTCCAGTCATAGTAGAAGATGTTGCACTTGAAATACCAAATCTAAAAGGTATTTTCCCACCTACATATGTAAACGAATGGTCACGTACGACTGAGAGTCGACGGTTGATCACAAGAGTAGTTGATGGGGATCGTCGGGCAGTGGCACGTACATCGTATGCTGTATATGATGGGGCAGAAGTTCATATACGAACTGCCACAACAAATGGAACAATTTCGACAGAATTAAGAGGGGGAAATGGATTTGGTTGGGATGACATGTTTGTTCCCGAAGGTCAAATAAAGACATTTGCCGAAATGACTGACGACCAGAAAGATTCATTTTCGATGCGGCGAATGGCCTTGGAAGCTATACGTGACAAGCCATTTCCGATCGGGCGATATGCATTTCAAATGTTAGAGCCATTTCCCGGTGAAGAATCTCGAATACGAAAATCAGAATTACATGGTAATCCAGGTGCACTTCAGTTTGCATTTCAATTAGAAGCTCTTGCTGGAAATACTGCAAACGAGCGGTTTGAAGCATCGAATTTTTCACCAATTCATGAACAAACTGCCAAAGAAGGGACAGTTGAGTACTATAAGCGGTACACTTTAGATCCAACATCCCCTAGTTTAGGGCTTGTTTTTACAGACATTACAAAAGCCAGAATTGAAAAAAGTGTAGAACCAGATGGTGATCCTATTATCTATCGCATGGGACCCCGTCAACGTGAATTGGCTCTGGCTCAAAGAGCGTTATTTTACAATCAAAATCAAAACGAACTGGTACATAATTTATTGAATTCATTAGAGAAGAATAAAAGTTCATATCAACAAAGGCCAAATCGTAGGCATGCTGCAGTTGACCGACTTTTGGACGTTGATCCAAAGACTGGTATTGCACGCAGGACCCCGGCGCTTGAACAATTGGGGTATAAAAAAATATCTACAGATGTACGAGTGAGTAGAAAACCGTTTGAAGGTGGCCATACCTTTAACAAAATAGGTAAGTATTATCGTCGCATGCTACTTGGAGGATCTATGCCACCTGCTACTGGTGGTAGAGATGCGCTAGTGACTGCAGCGGTTGGACATATGGCGATATTTATTCCGAGAAATAGTATATTTGCCGGAAATATTGATAAGCAAATTGCATTAGCAAAATCGTCCCACGTAACTATTGATAATCTTCCGCTAAAAACTGAGTGGAAAATACGTGCGAAACAAAATATTGGTGTATCATTAGGAATTGATGATCCTCAAAAATCGCTCGAAGACGCGAAACGATTATATAAAGAAGGTGGTATACGATTGTTTCGAATCTATACCATAGGAGCAGACCCAAGAATTGTAGAAACAGCTCGCTTATTACGTAATGAATTTGGCGATTCTATCGAAATATTTGTTGGGCAAATACCTGATGTTACATTAGGCAAAAAACTTATAGAAGATGATATTAGAGTAGATGCAATTATTTTTGGTCACGGTGGTGGCAGACAATGTACTTCTGCTGATAATGGTATGGGAGTTACAACGCTTGAGGAAATATATGACTTTGTCAGAGATCCAGATTTTAATAATACAACACTTCTGGTAGAAGGCGGTGTTGGTCGAAATATTGCAAGTGCCTTAATGCTTGGCATTGATGGAATTATATATAATGGGAGACTCGTCCGCGGAACGATAGAAAGCCCTGCGGGAGATCTTTATTTAAAACGAAAGGGAAAATTTGTGCAACCATATCCGGGTAGCGCGAGTGCGGAAACGCAGTTAATTGAGTCTTTTAATCCTCAAATACGTGCAAAACGTACAAACGCTGCAGGTAGAATCGTTACAGAAGGTAGTCCTGGATTTTCAACTCATGAGCGAAAAGCTGGCGGCTCAATGGTCTTTTGGATCAATGGCCTTGATGGGGATATTACCAGAGCGTATGCAGATATAGGGGTGAGCGATATATCTCAATTACGGAAAATGTTTTTAAATCCAAATGTAGAATTACTTCGTGAGGTTGACCCAGAGGCACGTGCGAAAGGTACTGCATACGGAAATAGTTGATAAAAATGAATTGTTTATATATCCTATAACTTGCATTTTGCCTCGAAATTTGGAAACATATTATTTCTACCTTCTACAACATGGAACTGATATAATTCATATATATTTGATCTAGAGAATGATTTAGTAACATTTCTAAGTTTTTTGTTTATTATAAATTCATTTTGTATTGTATGAACAAATTTATTTCACATATTGACCCAGAATTAAATTCATTAATAACTGCTGAGGAAGCTCGGCAGACGGTAGGACTGGAGATGATCCCTTCTGAAAATTATGTGATGCCAGTGGTGCGAGAAGTGATGGGGTCAATACTCACTAACAAATATAGTGAGGGATACCCAAAGAAACGATACTATGGTGGAAATGAACATATCGATGAGATAGAGTTGTTAGCCCAGGAGCGAGCCAAAAAACTTTTTGGTGTGCCCTATGTCAATGTCCAGCCATACTCTGGCTCTCCAGCAAATTTTGCCGTCACTATGGCCGTTTGTAAACCTGGGGATACATTTATGGGGCTCAATCTGTCTGATGGTGGTCACATTACACACGGGTTAAATATTTCCGCCGGTGGCACGTTTTTTCACGCAGTGCCATATCATGTGAAACCAAATGGCCGTGTAGATTTTGATGAAGTAGAGAAACTTGCAAAGGAGCATAAGCCAAAGATGATCTGGTGTGGGGCAACAGCTTATACATTTCAAATAGAATATGAAAAGTTTTCCCAGATTGCTCAGAGTGTGGGTGCGGTACTGGTGGCAGATATAGCTCATGTGGCTGGACTGATTGTAAGTGGAGTCCATGCAAATCCGGTTCCATTTGTAGATATCATTACAACAACTACACATAAGACACTCAGGGGTCCTCGTGGTGCCATGATCATGGTGACCGAAAAAGGTATGAAGCATGATCCGGAGTTGCCTGCAAAGATTGACAAGGCTGTGTTTCCAGGACTTCAGGGAGGTCCACATGATCATCAGACTGCAGCGATCGCAGTAGCTTTAAAGCTTGCAGCAGAACCTACATTTAAAGAGTATGGTGCACAGATAGTGAAAAATGCCAAAGCTTTGGCGGAAGGGTTGAAGGCTGAAGGCTTTACTTTGGTGGG
>CAZPNL010000039.1:0-14860 GCA_964588145.1 uncultured Gammaproteobacteria bacterium | reverse complement strand
TTTTCAAAGATTCTAACAACAAATGACCCGTATTGCACGCCATACAATACATGGTGATTCCCAAGGTATTCATTTTCACAATTCGATCAATAAGCATGCGTTCTGCTTGATCTTTAGAGCGCTCTGATTGTATAAAGTCTGGCACTGGGAGCGATGCCAAATACATCTCTGGAAATGCATCATTATCACCTACTCCGTAAAGTTCCTGCGCATACTTTATGAGTAATGTATAAAAGTGTGCACTCGCACTTGGTCCCATACCTCCAATAATTCCAATTTTCTTTTTCATAATTTCCTCCGATTTTTAAAATAAATGTATACAAAAAAACCTCCCAGATAGGAGGCTTTGTTGGCAAAAATCGAAAATTAATTTCTACACCAGTACAAATCCTCCAACATACGTAAAGGATTGCCAACTTTCAAACTCATTAACAAATTGAAATTTCATATTATATAGATTGAAATCTCCCCATCTGTAATTCCTTTGAACCTCTCGTGACTGTTGCCACCCCTACCCCAAGCTTTTTGGCTATTTCATGCTGCCCCACACCATCTTTTAACATTTTCACAATCTGTATACGTGTTGCAAACTCCACAATCTCCTGCGGTGTAAATAACCCACGTAATAAATCTTTCATTTTCTCAGGTTGTCGCACATGCAGAAAGACAGTAGAAAGCTCATCAATATATTCATTCATAATACTAGTATACTAGTATATGAGTATATTGTCAAATATTGCTTTTCTACGGAAGAATTATTGAGTATATGTCACCACAAGTTTTGGAGCATTTGCAGCCGATCCATCATAACTACGGATATACTTTCTACCCCAGGTACCCGAAGTGCCATGCACGATGATACTTATGCTATTGCCATACGCATAGTCTGCACGGTTGATGACTGCCTGCAGCACTGGCGCCATTTGATCCAACGTATACCATGTATTGGCTAACCATTGGACATTTGAGCTATGATTGACACTTTGTGTTGTCACAGTTCGCTGACTGGGTCTACTGGTTGAAGTAAATACCATGCTATTACCAACATTTTCCATAGCTAAATTCATTCCCAGACTCACCCACTGACTTTGACTCGAATACACTTGTAGTTGTGCAGACGTGATAGTGGCACCTTTGGGAATTGTAATATTTGCAAAATAGAGCCCTGTATAGCTCGTCGTTGCAGATCCACCTGTACCCAGCCATACAGTAGCGTCAGTAGCAGACAAGATACTATTTAACTCAGTCACATCAGCTGCACCTGCTGAAACTTGGTATGTGACGGTCACGGGCTGCCCAGCACTAGCAGTTGGTGTTGGCGTAGCAGTCAGTGCCACTGTGGGGGTTGGCGTAGATGTAACCCCAGTTGATGGGGTAGGCGTAATCGTTGGAGAAACGGTTGGAACGATTGTGGATGTAGGATATTGAGTTGGTGTAGCCGTTATTCCAGTTATTCCTGCATTCTGGAGAATCTCAACATCCGTAAAAGTAGCACTATTAGTACCAAGAGCCAGATTGATAGCATCTATGACCAAGTTTGCAAAAAGTCCTTCCATGACTGTACCACCGTGAATATTGTCTGATAAAAACGCATGATGTGGCTCATCACCGTTTGTAGTCATCGAAATATTTTGTCCACCAATTACAAGATTACCCTGTGGGGTCATACGTGAGAGGATCTGATTTGCAAATACTTGTTGATCCATATATATTACTCTATCTCTTGATTGTGCTATAGCTGACAGTTGAGCATTAACGGAGGCAAGAGCGTTTGTCACAAGCTGCCGTTTGGCAGGATCTGGAAACTGACTCTGCCAATAAGGACTGGCTCCTGGATCTGCAACATTACCAAAAATTACTTTGACAGTAGGACTTGCAGCCAACACAGTATCTAGTGCTGTCGTCACATTTGCCACATAGGTAGTAAGTTTCGCATTTAGCGCCGAACCAGATAGAGTACCATTATATATATTTGCCCCATCCCGATAATAGGCAAAATCGTTATTACCAATTTGAAAATAGACAACATTTATAAGGCCTTGTTGTATTTGTGTAGCTACCCCCGTATGTTGTCCTGAGCTGATTACATCCGCAGCTTCTGTACCCGACCTCGCCCAGTTGTACATATAACCAGATCGTCGTGGTTCAGCTCGAGACCCCCAAGTCCCAAGATGTAACCCCCGATAATTGACAAGAAGTTCATCCCAGGACAAAGTAGTCGATGCCCATATACTACTACCTGCGCGATTATCATCTGCCCGATATTCATCGGAGCTACTATCACTTATGATGGCAAGATTAACCACTCCTATAGGAGTTGGTGTTGGAGTGGTTGTTAGGGTAGGAGTAGCTGTTACAGTTGGACTTGCACTTGGAAATGGCATTACCAATGTTCCTATACGCCCGTATCGCAATTGAGGATTGTTGTAGTCTCCGTTGTTAACATTTGAAAACATAAATTCTATGAGCTCTGGCCTATTCCATCCGACCCGAGACCACTTCACTGTAGGACTCGTATCAAAATTTTCTACACCTTGATGTGCTGCAAACAGCGCTGGATTATCCCAGGTGGCACCATTTTTCTTCAGAGTGCACATATCCAACATAGACAAACACGAGACATTGAGTGGATGACCATGCCCTATGACATAGATGTCTCCAGTACTTGCCATGGCTATAGCTGGATCATGCGTGTAAAAATCCGTCATTTGATCTACCCACCCGCTTCCACTATTTGATACATAATGTACGCGTCCATAATCATTGGTACTATCATAGTCTTGCATATAGACTAAATGTCGTGTACCCGCAGAATCTATTACCATACTAGGACCCTGGTCTATATTTATGCCAGAATTCACACTCTTCCATACAGGGGCACTACTCACAACTTGCACCGGGCTCCATACACCTGCATTTGGTCTCGTACGCGCAAGTATTCTAGCAGGCACTTGAGACTCAGATTCCCATGCAAGTGTCACAGAGTCATCTACAGGAGAAATTGCTATATGAGGATGCGTTGCACTCCCATCGATATCAACTTGAGAAAATGCCTGTACAGTCGTAAATGTATTGGAAGCATTGTTGTACGTATATACCCCATATTGAATATGATTTGTATTAGTCCAATACGCCAAATGCAGTTGACCAAATCCATCATACATACCAGTCACTCCTACAGAACCCACATAATCCCCAGAAACTGTATGTGAATTTGTTGCTAGAGTTGAAGCTGCACGAAATTGATTAACCGTAATATCAAACGGATAATCTTTTATAGATCCACCTTGTGTATTTACAATCACATGTATCAGTGTCCCACCATCATATACTGCATCTGCTGAAATAATATTGTTAGCATCCGTGACAGAAAACGGCCCAGCAAAATCAGTTAATACAGTTGGTATAGCAACAGTTGACCCATACATTCGTAGTACAGAGCTATACTGTTGATTTCCCACCATATACACACGATCATTTGCAGCACGCACAATCTGACGCGTCGTAACATCAGTGCCCCCTGCTCCTACTGGCAACTGGAGTGAACTGACTGGCACAGATGTTGGACTTGGCGTAGGAGATACTGTCGCTATCGGTGTAAGCGTAGCTGTTGGTGTGGCTGAAGATGTTGGTGTCGCAAAGACACTTGGTGTAGGTGTATTTGTCGAAGTAGGTGTAGGACTATTTGTCGGTATAGGAGTATTTGTAGGAGTGGGTGTACTCGTAGGCGTTGAAGTAGGAGTAAATGATGGAGTTGGACTATTTGTTGGAGTTGGCGTCACGGTAAAGGTGGGTGTAGGACTATTTGTCGGTGTTGGAGTCACTGTAAATGTAGGTGTAGGTGAAATTGTTGGCGTAGGAGTATGTGTTGGCGTCGATGTAGGTGTAAATGTAGGTGTTGGGCTATCTGTAGGTGTAGGGGTTGCTGTACTCGTTGGAGTTGGCGTCAAAGTAGCAGTCGGTGTATTTGTCGGAGTAATCGTAGGCGTAGTTGTAGGTATGAGTGCAAGTCCAAAATGTACTGTCGCATCTGGTCCCACTGTCACAAACACAGGATTATTGGTTGTCACCATATATCCATTTGGCACAGCAACTGTCACAGAATACAATCCTTGAGCCACCTGCTCAAACATGTATTGCCCTACCGCACTAGTTGAGGCGGTACTACTATCTGATAACGTCACAAATGCTCCAACCAAACCACCTTCAGCGTCATCCTGAATACCATTATTATTTACGTCATTAAACACAGTACCCGATATCACATAGGTAGGCACAGGGGTAACAGTTGGTGTAGGACTATCTGTTGGGGTAGGAGTATGGGTATCTGTTGGTACAAGTGATGGTGTAGGAGTATTTGTAGACGTAGGGACAGGCGTATCTGTAGGCGTAGGTGAATCAGTTGGCACTGGTGTATTTGTCGCAGTAGGCGTAGGTATGTCTGTCGGGGTTGGAGTCACAGTAGCTGTAGGCGTAGGTGAATTTGTTGGCGTTGGAACTGGGGTAAATGTAGGCGTTGGACTATCCGTAGGCGTAGGGGTTGCTGTAGCTGTAGGTGTAGGTGTAGGTGTATTTGTAGTAGTAGGCGTTGGCGTAACTGTAACAGTAGGAGTAGGTGTGCTTGTAGATGTTGGCGTAGCTGTAGAAGTTGGCGCGTTGGTAGGTGTAGAAGTAGCCGTAGGAGCTGGCGCAATGCCAAAATGCACGGAAGCATTTGGCCCTACTACCACAGACACAGGATTTGTAGTAGTAAGCCCATATCCCACTGGTGCAATAGCGGTTACCGTATACAAACCTGACACTATATTTGAAAATCCATACTGTCCAGTAGCACTTGTCGTAGCATTTTGCCCATTAGAAAGGGATAGCACAACACCTGGCGCTCCCACTTCCCCATTATCCTGAAATCCATTTCCATTGAGGTCCTGATACACAATTCCATTTATGATAAAAGTAGGTATAGGTGTAGGCGATGGGCTGGGTGTAGACGTTGGCGTTATAGTAAAAGTAGGCGTAGGTGTATTTGTACTGGTGGGAGTAGGCGTATTTGTGGAAGCAAGAGTTGGCGTAGGAGTGCTCGCTGGAGGTGTATAGGTAATCACGAGTTTTGGCGCCACAGTACTACCAGACTCAAAACTTTTTACAAACTTTCTCCCCCAAGTCCCCACAGTACCTTTCAACACCACGCTCACGGCATTCCCACTTTGCCAATCTGCACGATTAATGACAGCCTGCATGACAGGAGACATTTGGTCAAATGTATACCAAGTATTAGCAGCCCAATTAACGTTTGAGCTATGCGCAACATTTTGAGTCGTAAGCACTCGCTGTGAAGGTCGACTGGTGGTGGTCCATGCAGCACTATTACCTACATTGTCCATAGATATAGTCATACCCAAGGATAACCACTGCGCCTGACTTGAATAGAATTGCAATTGTGCAGACGTTATCGTTGAGCCCTTGGGGATCGTAATATTTGTAAATCGAAGCCCTGTATAGCTTGCGCTTGCTGACCCTCCTGTACCAATCCACATAGGATTTGCAGAAGTCGTCAACACGGAACTTACTTCATTGACATCATCGCCACCAGAAGCAACTTGAAACGTAGACGTGGCAGCATATGCTGGCACTGTACCAAAGACGAGGATAAACAACACCACAAACAATAATTTCTGCACAAGCTTCATCGATTGTTGCATGGTACAAAAAGATTGACTTCAGGTCAACTAGCTAATAAACAACTTATAAATTAGCTAATCCACCAATCCATCCATATATTTTTCTCAACAAATCAGTACTCTTTGCGATCCGTACTCGCAGCACACCATGATATTCATCTGGATGTTCATATATCTTTTGCCATTGCACACGCTGAAAAATAGTTCTCTGAAATTGGTCTACGTCTACCCCAAGCATATTACTCCAATATAATCTAATATCTTGATCTTTATCCTTGTATGCAATATTTAACGTTAACCTGTATTTAATTTGCTCTTGAGGTATGCCACATATTTTTTTAAACCATAAAGTCATAAATCGAATCATACTAGGATCAGAATTTGCAAAACCAACAAGATTATCTTTTTTAAATCCCTCTGCCCAATACAACGCAACACCAGCTATAAAAAGATCACGACGCGTTAATTCACCTATATCCAGCTTACCCTTTTTGTACAATAATGAAATTTTTGCTTGCTTTTTTCGCTGAACTGCTTCGATATGCGTGCGTCTTTCACCATAATAGGGATCCTTCGACCTTCTACTCAATTCTACAAGTTGCTCCTCAGAAAGAACTATATCTCGACACCATAAACTCACAGTGCTTGATGACACCTTTAGCTTGCGTGCAATTGTTTTAATTCCGATGCCCAATCTTCTCGCTTTTCTAGCTTTTATTTTCAAAACTGACTTAGCCATAAAGACTTATTATACTATATATATGGGTTCTATTTAATTTCTTTTACGGTTGACTAATTCAAGTAGAAGCGCTATACTAACTAAGTACTTTTACGTATCGCGGGGTAGTGTACAGTTGCACAGAAGGCTCAATTTGGGCTCTCAAAATAGTAATATTTTGATGAAAACTTGGCTATATCGGTGAAACCTTCACAAATATCATTATTTGAAAGGCAATACCGAGGCAACCCTTCCTTTGAAAAAGCAAATTCCTATAACAAACTAAGGTAAGTCCGTAGAGACTACACGCCAGGCCCCCACTAGCAAGTGGGGTGAAGATATAGTCCGATACTCCATGAAAATGGAGTCCCAAAAATATTTTTTGGGATGAAAAACAAATGCATAATCTTCTAGGTCGGGTGCGACTCCCGGCCCCGCAACAAGCGAAGCGCAGACGGATACCGACTGGTATCCGTCAAGAAAAGGACTCCCCATGTGGGAGTCTTTTAGTATCTGATGGGAGAAGCAGTTTATCCTGAGCCAGTCGAAGGAACTCCCGGCCCCGCAACCAATTAAAAAAATCCCCTATTTGGGGATTTTTTGTATCTAGAAAGAATACAAATAACACTTAAATTTTCTTCATTTATTGACTCATTCTGTATCTAAGAAACATTTAATATTGTATCCATAAACTCAAACCATATACACTACAAATATGATTCTTAAAATTTCCTATGCCATACCTATCTTACTTCTCACTTATTGCCTACAAAGCTCACTGCAGGGAACACCCACGGAAGTAATAATCAAAAATTGGAAATACGGCAGAAACATGGCATATATTTTCTATGCAGCGATGTTTGTGTTGGCAGGAGTAGCCAGTATGAAGAAACAACAAACCGATACAAATACCCAACCAGATACCATTAAACACTTAATCCACGGCATAATTCTAACTACATTTTCGTATGCAATCCACATGCTAGTGATAAACCTTGGCAACCTACTGCTAATAATCACAAAATAATAACGCTTCACACCTCAGTTATCCACTTCTTGCTCAATAGATAACAATACAATAGGATCAATATAATTTTATACGCATTTCACAATTCGAAGTACCTCATGCAACTCTTTAATTTCCTCAAAAACCATACCTTCCAATGGATACTCATAATAAGTGCATTTCTTGTACTAAGAATTATATATATCCTCCAACTCCCCCTCATGGAAGCAGAATCATCCAACATCAGATATGGCCAAGTCATGGTTCTTACGCCAGAACTTCGTTGGATATCTATGACTGTTGGTCCCAAGCAACCACTCGCTTACTGGATGTTTGGCATGGCAAAAGTAGTATTTTCAAGCTTAGTCATCGCTCCTCGTATGGTGTCTGTTGGTTTTGGGATTATCACACTTCTATTTTTATACATCTGGACGAAGCAACTTTTTGGCAGACGTGTTGCTCTAATATCCGCATTACTACTCACGCTAACACCACTTTTTATCCATTTCCAAAGTCTCGCGCTTATGGAAAGCATCACCCTTGCCACCACTACTGCATGTCTGTGGTCGATAAGCGCATACGCTCGTGCACCGAAAATGTATCATCTTATTTTATGTAGCATTGCTGTGGCAGTAGGCTTTTGGACAAAAACAAATACTCTAGCAATAAGCGTGATTTGCTTCATAACCTTTTTCATAGTCACGCTCAAACACAAACCTTTTAAAATAATCAATCTACTCTCATTGTTCCTTATTCCCATCATCTCTATTTTCCTCTGCCTCCCCCTCATCCTCCATCCAAACTTCCACAAGATGATGAGCGACGTCTCAACATTTTCTTTCTCCATTTCCGAGCTTTTACAATTCCCCTTTTCTCCATGGTTAAACAATATAACACATTTCGTTGTTGCCTCATTTATCTATATAGGACCATTATTTTATATCGGATTATATTATGGTCTTAGAAATATAATAAAAAACAAACAACCTATCATACCCATACTTGTAGCACTTGTATTTTTTTCCATACCAATTCTCCTCAACAAAGTCACTACCACGAGATACTACATCACGGGTTATATACCACTTCTTCCTATAGTTGCCTTAGGTATTGATAAATTACGCCACCAGATCCACAAATTGACAGCAGTACTTTTGTATAGCTCCGTAGCTATCTTTGGCATTCTCACACTCACACCTCTTGTGGACCCTAGGATATATTTCCAACTTTTCCCCACATGGTCTCCAGTGCACAATGAGCGCGGCTATGCCCTCGGCTGGTCATCTGGGTATGCCACAAAAGAATTAGTACAAATTATTGATGACCCAAAGTTCACAAGTCAAACTGCTATTTTTGGAGTGCCAGATATTCCCGGCAATCCCACAGACTACCTCTTGGCAACATATTTTACTGATAAAAACAAGGCATTTGTCTTTGTAAACAACCTAAAAGACCTCCCTCTCTTGCCACAGGTAAATCCCAAGATCCCAAGATACTTCATCACGCGGAACAATCTCCCTCATGAAGATATTCTCCCCTATCTCACTCTCCAAAAAGAAATCAAATCACCAGCGACAGAAGAGTCTGTGCAGCTCTATGAAGTACACTTTCCAATCAAAAACAACTAAACTACCTCACCTTCCCACGAAAATCACGCTCGAGTTCCCGTTTCATATCTTCTTTCTTGATCTTTTCGCGCTTCTCATATTGCTTTTTACCGCGTGCGAGCCCTACCTCAAGCTTAATATTTGATCCTTTTGTAAACCACTTGAGTGGCACAAGCGTCAGATTGCCACTATCCAATTTGGATTTTAGACTAATGAGTTCTTTCTTGTGGAGTAATAATTTACGTGTGCGCTTCGAATCATACCCCTCAAGTCTAGCAAACGAATACGGATAAATATGTGCACCCACCAAAAAAGCCTCAGCCCCAATGATACGCACAAATGACCCCTCCAGCTTCGCATGTCCCGCACGCAAAGATTTAACCTCAGCACCCACAAGCACCACTCCAGCTTCCATCCGGCTTTCGATAGTATATTCATAGAATGCTTTGTGATTTGGAATATTCATACCCTATTTTCCAATTTTCCACTTCGACCACACATTTTTATTATTTCAATTGAGGCGGGGTAAACAAATCCAAACAACCATCTGTGTTCGTTGTCGACAAACTTCAAACTTCCAACGACAAAGGACACTCTTCAAGTTCTCGACAAGCTCGAACAATAATTATTGGCTGCGTTTTATCGTCAAACCTCATACGACCAACGTCAAACGACATACTTTTTTAATTGTTGTGTCACCTTTACTAGTCAATTCTGTTCCTCACGAGTGACAAATTTATCCGACACTCGAGGCCCGAAACTCGACTCCCACGTCCCCTTTCCTCAAACGTCAAACAACTAACGACAAACGAAAATACTAAAACTCTAAACTCTAACCCCTAAGCTCTTCTCTCTCACTTCAACCCAAACCCGTACATTGTACCACCAGAGGTCAGAAGCACACGCTTGGCACTCTCAGAAACCACCATGCTCGTAATTGGTAAGTTCAAACTCCATACATACTGACCAGCGTAATCACCCTCTTTTGTAAACAACACCATCCGGTGATTGTCAACATCGGCCACATACACAAATTTAGTCGTATCTGAAACAAATATCACTAACATTTGTCCAAGCGGAGAGTCCAAATCACGCATAGGAAATGGATAAGAAAGCCCCTGAGTAAACCGCAATACTGCTCCATCACTAGTCCCAAACCATATAGATCCATCTATAGACATAGACGTCACTTTTGATAAATCCGCAAGCGCATCTGGATTCAAATAAGGTTTCCTGGGACCAAAACCTGTTTCTGTACCGTTATAACGCCAAATTATGTTATGCGTGCTATCAGCCACATACACATTGCCACCAAACGCTGCTAATCCCGTCACAAGCCCAATTTGATCGTCAAGTACAATTTTGTTTTGTGTTGTTTTTTTATCACTAAGTCGTGACTCATGAATACCTTTATCTGTTATTGTATACACTTTGTCTGCATGAATCCCACTATATTTAGCCTTATCATAGGCATCACCACCTGCTACAATCTGCGCATTTTTAGTACCAATATCTATAGAAAACACAGTTTTCTCTAGCCTATCAAGCACTACAACCGTATCATCATAGATCGATAACTGCCCAGCCTCCGCTCCTTTTTTCAATAAAGACACATCATAAAACGGCACAGTCTCAACGCGCATAATCTGTTTTGCCTCTACTATTGCAGCATCAAGCTTACTACCTAGCTCAATAAGCTTTCTGCCTTCGGGAGTCTTTTCAGTAGCCACAGCCAATGCTTGTTGTATATCTTTTTTCGCTTGCTCGAGTCTCTCCCTGCTCTTTACCTTATTTAATTCTAGAAGCGCTACGCCCTCATCCAAACCATATTCTGCAATCGTGATAGCTTGGGTCATTTCCCCTACTACTTTATCGCTTTTTTGCTTTTGAATCCCCAGATGTACGCTTACCCCAAATGCCACACTCAAAAACAATATCAGTACGAAGATTTGTGACTTCCTGTCGCTGCGAAATCTGCGCATGGTACGCCAAAACCCTAGTCTGGCTGCCAAAAAATAAGGTGACATCCTCAAACGAGGCAAACGTAATGATGGTAATATCTGTTTATTTCTTTTAGTTGGTGCTACATTTTCTTCTGTATACGACTCAGGTTCTCTGCCAAAACTATCCACCTGGTAGGCTAGCGCCACAGATCCATGCCCAGTATCAGAAGCATGGAGAGATTGAGTCAGAAGCTCCCCTATCTCTTGTGCAGGACGGTGATCTATGGAGGCAGCAAGCTGTATATCTGTTTGTACTTCCGTAAACCCTTGGGATACCAAAAGTAACACGTCCCCCACCTTTACTTGGCCAGTAATCACTCCAGTCGATCCCAAAAGCGTCGCCAACTGCTCTCCTCGCTTGATATACACGCGACCCACGCCACGCAGGAGCACCACAACACTATCCCCCACCGGAACAAGCAAAATTAAACTCCTGATAGACTCATCCCACACAGCACCAACAAGCACTGTCATACTTATCTCTGTGGGATCCACACTCACCAGACGCCGAGACAGCTCTGCCAATATCTGCACTCCTCGATTTCTGGCATTTTTAGAAGTCGTAGAAATTTCAATCAAACCGTACGAATTTGGGGTTACAAGCGTCTGTCCCCAATGATTATCATCGGTTTTGCCCACAGCTGATCCTAGTGAAGCGTGAATAGTCATAATAAGATTGAGCTCTCCACATCTAGTATACGCGAGAAATATTGTCAGAGACAAAGAGAATGATGGAGTCCTACAAAAACTAAACGAAATCAGTACAACATATTCAAAGTAAGTCTACAGAAGTCACATTAAAAATCTATCTAAACAGCAATTTACAGCAGTACAAAAGCTAAAAACACTACCACTAAACTCGCAATAAAATGCACAATCGCAAGCATTCGCAAAAATGGCTCAAACTCTTCCTCAAGTACATCTGCCATCAACTGCTCCTGACGAATTATGATTGCAGCAAATAACGCATAAACAGACAGGCCTAATATCGCCAATGCTTTAATTGCTAATAATATTGGTGCTGCAGGTATCATAGTCCTTTTTCGATTTTTTCAGCCAGTTCACTGATGGTTTGCACCACACGCGCAGGCTTTGGTACAGACTCAAACACAAAATTTTCATGATTTCCAGCAGTTTGTATCCGTACGTTTCCATAATCAAAAAACGCTGCAAAAAATCCACTTGTTTCATAGGTGATATCTTGAATTTGTCCCAGTCTCGCCTCAGAAAACTGCTTATATAAAAGTTGCACAAAATCTATATCAACAGTGCGCTCGTTAGTAACTATATATATATTAAAAAACCACTTGAGAAAGTTGCCCAAGAAAAATCCAAATGCTGCCAAATACCAAAACGCTGTGCCAACAACCATAAAACCAACAGGCACTTCAAATGGCAATTTTAAATATATAAACAAGAGTGGAAAAAGCACCGTAGGAGCAAGCAACATAAATACAAATAAGACAATCCAAGGCACATTCACGATTATGTGTTGCCGCAAGAAAAGCACTACCTCTTCATCTTCTTGTTGTGTCTCAAATTTTACTGCAGTGGGATTGACGGCATAGTATGTCAAAGGCGTCATCTTGTTGTGCAATTGGGGATTCAAAATAGTTTCTTTTTTTGGATGTGTATCAGGAGGATAATCTTTTTTATTGTGTGTCTCAGGCTTTCCTACTTTTGGAGCATGTATCATCACCGGCTCTTCTTTTTTACCAACTTCAACAGTCTCAGGCGCTTTTTTTAAAGAAACAACCTGAGGAGTAGATGCCTTGACCGGCAGCTTCTTGGATTTGGTTTTTGCTGGTGCTTCAAAAAGAGTCGGCATACTTTTTTAAAAAAAATACTCAAACGACAAATAATTCACTCCGCCAGCTGGCGGAACAATTCACAATTCCCATTTTCTATGCTCGCTATCCCGCCCTAACAAGCTAAATTATACTACTTTTTCTCAATATTATAAAGTGAGCTCTTGATAGATATATATCCTGGAGCCCGAAGATTAAATGTCTCCTTAAACTCACCCCCGGGTATGCGAAGTTCACCTCGATTTGTTTGAAATATTACCTCATTTGTGTACCCATCAGTATTATACGTAACAGACACCGAACTCACTGAACTGTACGCCCCTCCCATACCAGCTGCACGATCCCGCATTTCACTCATGGAGTAAGGATTACCACTGGCACCGCTAATACCACAACTATTGATTGTTACAGGAAGTACTCGCCTGGCATCCTCGTCATTCCCATTTTTTCGCACAACCCATGCGTTTAGGATATCCGCAAATTCCTCTCCATTGAGCCACGGACTACTCCTGCCACACTTCCCAGACGAGTTCATGTAGTCTGCGGTATACCACCCCTTATAAAACCACGGACTATTTGCGATCTTCTCATACGCATCTCCCGTCCAACACTGCCTCCCACCACATTTGGTATCCCACCCTACACTCGAAACCCATCCGCCGGTTGTAGAGGAGTAATACGTAACAACATCTTCTATAATCTGCCCTCGCGTCTCCTCTACTGCTTTACGCCACTGCTCAGGCGGACCACCAGCCTTCCCATTGTTGTATACCTGACAGGCTTGAGTGGTGCAGATAGCTTGCCCATTTTGCTTATACCTCCAAGCATACGTACGTGCGGCTATAGCCTGAGCCTTAAGCGCTTCAAAAGGAAAATTTGACGGCATCTCAGCAATTCCCAAGAGGTATCTCCCCTCAAAATCCATAGAACCAAAACCCGAGACATTAATTTGTCCACCAGTATCTTTGCCCACTGGCTCTTTACCATAATATGCTTTCAAAATATCTTTAAAATTTTGCCCTGACTCAGCTCTGCCTTTGGCCCCATACTGGCTCATGCCTTTTTTGTGCGTATAGGCACCAAACGAAAACCCTGCAAATGCAGGAGAAAACCCTGGATTATAATTGGGCGAGGCATTTGGGTCATCGGCTAGTGGTACATCCCCCAGGCTTGTCGTAAACGTCCCAGACCGAGCAGAAAGGATAGCCTGTTGTTGAGCAGAAAGACTCGCAATAATCCCCGTCAATTTCGTCTGATAACTCTCGGCTTCCCCCACCAGTTTACGAATTGACTGAGCCCGTTTGTCTGTTTCTGTTTTAATATATGCGAGCGACGCTTGTTCAGCCACAAGCTTCATCCGCCGGTCCTCAAGATCTTTGACTGAAACTGCTGTGAGGGTAATAGACTTCTTATCATCATCAGTTACCCTTCGCTGATATCCATACACACGAATAAAATCTGAGACACTTGATGAGCCAAAAAACGTTGAAAACGTATCGTATTTACTCACATTTATATAAAACTGTCGTATACGAGCCTGGGCTATATCCAAAAGACCCATAAGCTCTTTTTCTCCTCTCTCTATTTCCACAGCTTTTTTGGCCACATCCCCCTCCAACGTCTTGAGTCGAGCCTGAAACGCATTGATGTCAGCCTCCATCTTACGGAGGTTTTCTACATGAGGTTTTTTGGCAGACTCCATCATATTCCATGCCTCTTGACACTTTTTGATCTTGTCAGCACACTGCGTCGCATCAGAACAGCTTGGGTCGCAAGATTGGGCATACACGGAAGCAGGAGCAATACACGCCACAAACAATACAAAAAATAGCACACTAAAAGTACGCAAACCAATCATCAATTGAGCAGTTTTCATATGTGAAGATTTCCAAAAGTAATATATCATGTATTCATGACGCGTACATTTACAAGATTTACATCTTCCATAGCTAGTGATGCTATGATTAAATAAAGAAAGAACCAAATCTCAATCTTTCGCATATTGATATAATTTGATATAGTATTACAGTGAAAAAACTA
>CAZPNL010000038.1:4610-15604 GCA_964588145.1 uncultured Gammaproteobacteria bacterium | reverse complement strand
GTTCTACCCGGATTCGGTGAACGCTTCTCCTTTAAGATTCAGCTATTTAGCCAATGATTCGAATGCTGCTATTAGCGCAGGTACTCCGAGCGGAAGTGCAACAGGTGGTCCTGGCGCAGAAGTCCCCGCTGGAACCGATTTAAGTGCCTTAAAAGATGTAGAATATCAAGCTACAGGGGTTTAAACCATGTCTCAATTTACAGATTTAGCTAGTTATATCTCCGCTTCAGGTCTTTGGGACGCAAACTTCCCAAGCGAAACGGATAAGGTGTTTGAATCTAGGCATCAGCTGTTGAACATTGTTTATAACTTAGCTCGTATTGGAATTTCTCCTTATACGACCTGGATGGAACAAAACAGAACGTTTGTCATTCCTACAGGTAATGTAACCTATACAATTGGGAATATTAGCTATACGCTTGCAGCTGGGTTCTTATATGCGATGAATCCACAAGAATCGACTATTGCGAATCAAGCTGCTATTGCAGCAGGGCTTACATTAACCCCTTCGAACTTTGCAGCATGGATGGGCGCTGGACAATTGGATCTATTTTACTGGTAGGAAAGGATTTATAAATGGCAACCACTGTTAGTTTAAAAGATATTGAGAATGCATATGCAGCAACCTTACCTGCTGGTGATCCCAAAGCCCAAGTGCGAGGACAACCCCATCACCCTGGATTTTATCCTCTACGAAAGATCATCTGGATCTTCTATCAGACTTTAGCGATTGCGGGAGACGCCACTTCTCAAGGAATTATTGGGAGCATCCCCTATTCTGCGGTGGCTAACCTTACAGGACTGCCTATTTCGGTAATGTATAACAGTGAAACTTTCACATGGGCACCGGGTCAGATCTATTGTATGCGGGAAAACGAAGCGGAGTTTGTCATCCAAAAAGCTCGTGAAAATAGTGAAATCCTTACGATGTCTACATTGACGGCATTCTTCGCAGGTGGAACCACTAACTTCTTCTATTGGTAAGAAATGCAAGGTAAAATAAAACAAAGCGGCACTCTTACCAATCATTATAAGCCACACGATTTCCAAAAAATGGTTCATAACTCCAAAGCACGGTTCAAAGTCTGTGTTTGTGGACGTCGTTTCGGCAAGACTACTCTCGCCTTAAATGAGCTTCTAAAGCATGCATGGATGAATCAAGACAAGCTTGCTCGCTGCTGGTATGTAGCTCCTAACTATCGTCAAGCTAAAACTGTCGCTTGGGAAATGATTAAAGAAATCATCCCAGAGCAGATCATTGCATCGATCAATGAAGCCGAACTTATGGTGCGATTGATTAATGGAACGATGATTGAGCTTAAAGGGGCAGATGCTGCGGATAGCTTACGCGGAAGCAAACTATACTATGTGGTTTTGGATGAATATGCAACCATGAAAAGGACCGTGTGGGAAGAGATCATCAGGCCTTCAATGGCGGATGTTCCTGATTCTAAAGCCTTGTTTATTGGTACTCCCGCGGGTATGCATAATCACTTTAAAATTCTTCATGATAAAGCAGCGAGTGGTAAAAAAGGCTGGGAAGCTTGGTCATTTAAAACCAGTGATAATCCTTATGTCAGCGGAGAAGAGCTAGAGGAAATTCGAAAAACGACGGATCCTACAGTATTTCGACAAGAATATGAAGCAGAATTTGTCGAGATGGCCGGGGCTATCTATCCGATGTTTAAAAGAGAGCTTCATACGGTAATCCCTCACGAAATACCTGAACACTATGAACGTGTTGTGGCGATGGACTGGGGTTCTAGAAATGCTACTGCTATTGTGTTTGGTGCCATCTCTGAAAAAGGAGAAGTGGTAATCTATGATTTGCTTTATGCGAATGGTAAAACAGTCTCCCAATGGGCTGATATATTAAGAACACGGCATGATTTTGCGGATATCACACAATGGATTATTGATCCGGCAGCGTTAGCACAGGCGCGAGAGTTCGGAAACTACGGGATTCACTTTATTAGCTATAATCCAGAGACTCTAAAAGCCATTAACAATGTGAATATCGGAATTAACTTAGTGCAACAATACTTGCTTGAGGGAAAGATAAAGATTTTTAGGCACTGTGATATTCTGATTGAGCAGATGGAACAATATCAATGGGAGCCAAACAGCTCCAGACTTGAGCTAGATCCTCGCCCAAAACCTTTAAAGAAAGACGATCACTCTACAGATGCATTGAGATACTTGTGCTGTGCAAGGTTAGCTAGTAAAACAAAGAAGATGGATAAGTATAAGAATTTGGATTCCAGAAGTAAGCTGTTTTGGATGTATCATAACAATGAAATCCCAGAAATAGGTAAGCAATTGATGCCAAAAAACGACTTCATGAGCGGTATTGATGACAATTATGCGACTTATTCGCTGGAGGATATGTGAAACTCGGCCATTGTGTAATTTGCAACGCTCAAATTATCAAATTTAACCGGAACAATATGCCTAAAGTGCTTGGGTCTTATCGTAGTGTCCTGATGCACACTGAAGAAGGTGGGTCTTTTGAGGTTCCTCTCTGTATTGACTGTCATGATAGCTTCAGTTCTGAGAATTTTGATGATTTAGCTAAGAAATTCTATCATTATATGCGAGAAGTGGCTCCAAAAACGTCAGAAAACTACAAAAATGTGAAATTTTCAGGTTTTGTGAAGAAAGGTTCACTAAAAGCTCAAGATATTCAGGGAGGAGCTAAGGTATGGCGTTAAAATGCGATGTTTGCGAGAGTAAACAGGAGGAAATCCTGTTTTTGCGTGCAATAATTAAAGATTTGCTTGAGAAAAAGAAAGAAGATGAGAAAGTATTTATTCCCTTCTATGAAAATGAGTCTGGGGAAACTGTTCCGGCTAAAATTGAACCGGAAGGTCTAGATGTTATTGGTTAACATGCATAGTACAACAGAAATAGGAGTTCTCCTGTGGTGGGAACGGCTCCGAACCCGCTGTTGCTATTATGCATTTTGAAAATTAGCTCTGGATTATCTTTATAAAAGCTTGTTATAATCCAATTATTAATATAATGGGCTGTTACGAATACGAGTCTTAAGAAAATGTTTAAGAAAATGGGAAAGTTGACGCGAGGGAATGGCCGTATTCGATATAGATCTCGAGAAGATTGACTCGGAAGATCTAACTACTATTGCCGCAAATATAGAAGAAGCATCCAAAATGGCGCCCTATTATCAGGAGCGCATTGCCTACAATTGGATGCAGAACATCTATTTTTTGTTAGGCGATCAGCACATTTTCTACAACACAATCTCCCGACAATTCGAAATTATCCCCACGGCGCGCGGCAGTGACTTTGTGCCTCGTCCTGTTACCAATTTTTTCCAACCTATTACTTCTAGTATTGTTTCTATTTTAACCCGCAATCGACCTACCGCAGATGTGGTTCCTAACTCAGGAAACACGCAGGATATTGGTGCAGCAAGGCTTGCTTCGAAGGTTCAAGATGTAAAGTGGGAAGACGATGATATGGAATCTAAGCTTATGGAAGCGGCCTTATGGGCTGTTACCTGCGGCACAGTATTCCGTAAAGATTATTGGGATACCAGTTATGGGAAAGTCGTCCGAGTACCTTTGACCCAACAAATTGAGCAACAAGTTTTGAATGACCAAGGGCAGTTGCAGATTATCACTCAAGAACAACAGGTGATAAATCCTACAGATGGCTCGCCGATGTTTAATGAGATGCCCTTAGGAGACAACGCTGTAAGCATTATTGACCCTTTCCGAATGGTAGTGGATCCAAATGCTGTGAATCAGTCTGATATGGCTTGGATCATGGAAGTTTCTGTCCAGCGGATGCATTGGATTAAAGAGAACTTCGCCAAAACAGGGAATGGTTATACTGGGGAAGGTGCTGACGTAAAGCCAGACCAAAACGTCAATACGATGCTAGAAATGAGCCAGAGGCTTAAAACTCTAGCCGGTAAGGGATCAGGCCCATACAGTGGGACTTCGTCTCTCCAGACCAGTTTAAAGAACTGTGCGACGGTAAAAGAATTGTATGTTCGTCCGACTATGCAACATCCCAAAGGTCAGATGATTATTACTTGTAATCAGAAGGTCCTTTATCGGGGAGATTCACCTTATTACGATGGTACTCCTGACTCTTGGCATCCCTATTCAGTATTTAAGTGGGAATTAGTTCCTGGAAGATTTTGGGGAAAATCCCTTTTAGAAGATCTGGTTGAGCCTCAGCGTAAAATCAATGCGATCGATTCTTTGGTTATCTTGAATCGTAAAACAATGGTTTCACCTCAAAAGCTTATTCCTTCTGGAGCAGGTATCCCAGATGGGCAATGGACTGGCGCTCCTGGCTTACAACTAACTTATAGGCCAGTAGGAGCCAATGGTGCCAAGCCAGAGATTATTCCTGGCACTCAGCTTCCTCCTCAAGTCTATGAGGAAAGAGCTTTAACCGTTCAAGAATTATATCAATTGGCTCGTACGAATGAAATCCTTCAAGGTAATAGACCTGTAGGTGTTTCTACCTATTCAGCTCTTCAGCTCTTACAAGAACAATCCATGTCTGTGTTGTCTCCACAAGTTTATCGATGGGAAAAGTTCATTGAGCGTGGAGAAACCAAAAAGATTAAATTGATCGCCACTCGCTATCGTGAGCCTCGCCCAGAGTTCATCAATAAGATTCGCGCTATGAATAAGGATATTACCGATATTGATATCGCCAATTTTATTGGTTCGGATTTGCGAGACAATTGCTCCGTGCGAATTGAAGCAGGATCTACGATTCCCAGATCTAATGCAGCTAAGCAGCAACAGTTAATGGATTTAGCCCAAACCGGAATCTTGGGAGATGTCATCAACAACCCGGTCAATAAACAAGAATTTTTAGAAAGATTAGGGGTACGCGGATTTGATTCGGATTTTGAGGCCGATGTGAAGCGCGCCCAATGGGAAAATGAAATGCTTGAGAATGGTATGGGGAACGGCGTGGCTGTTCTGCCTTACGAGAACCATACCATCCACATGCAGAAGCATATGAACAGAATGAAGGAGCCGAACTTCATGAAGCTCGATCCTGTTGTTCAGCAAATGTTCATTCATCATGTGGAGATTCATAACATGTATCTCCAACAACAGATGATTCAGCAAGCCCAACAACAAGCTCTGACGCAAGGAAATTTACCCGGCAATATGTCGGGCGATTATATTAACAGAAAATCAGGATCTTCATCCGGTGACAGTCCTGCTCAAGACTCAGAGGAGCAAGCTGAAGCCTCGCCTGAAACGGCGTTAAACTAAGGATGGGGACAGGAAGGAACAAAGGGGTATGACCTTAGAATATACACCACAACCAGACGTTAACACTAGCGCAGCAGTGGAATCGTCACCCACAGTTGTAGAGAATAGTGCACCAGCTCCAGCACCTGAGCCATCGCTTGCGGAAGCGTTAAAAACCGAGACGGCACCAGTTGCTACAGAGCACGAAAAGCATGTGCCTTATGAGCGGTTTCAGGAAGTTGTTAAGGCCAGACAGGAATTAGAAGCGCAGTTGCAGTCTCAAGCATACGCGGACTATCAGAAGATCGATCAAGCTCTTCAGAAAGATCCCGCCCTTGGGCAAGTGATGATGGAAGCTATGGCGGCTCACTACCGTCAATCGCAGATACAACAGCAGCAAGCTTTGTATCAGCAACAATTTCCTAATCAACAGCAACCGCAGCCTCAAGCTCCGATGGATCCTTTGCAACAAACTCAGATGGCTCTGATAGCACAGCAACAGCAGTTACAGCACCTGATGGGGCAGCATCAAGAAGCTACCTACAATAGGTATGTATCTGACTTTGATAGAAAGGTGTCGGCATCCAACGTGTCTGACCATTGGAAGCCCGTTTATAGAAACGCGGTGGAACAAATGGTTGGAAGTATGAACCCAAATGCATTGGGGCAATATGATGGAAATCTTATAGCCGCTGCATTTGATAGAGTTCATCAGCAAATCCAGTCTCTGCAAAGAGCTGAAAGAGCCGCCTACGTTGCCGATAAAACTAGAGATAACATGCCACCGTCGACTTCGGGCACAGGCGCTACACCAAGGATCGTCAGCGGAGATAATACTCCAGATGGACGGCGTAATGAACTCCTTGAGTTGATGTTGGCTCAACAAGGCTAGGAGCTAGAAAATGGCAGTAGATTTTAGTTCGCTCCAAGGCTATCTGAAGAGAGTTTACTCTCCTGAGAAGATCGAGGATCAACAAAACCGACAATACATTACCTGGGCCATGATTAATAAAGCTCCGGATAAACCCGCAGGACTTGGGTTCTTCGGATCTGTATTGCTGGCCGGTAACCAAGAAGGTCTTGGCTCTCAGAACGAATTGGAAAATCTCCGTCAATCTGGGCAGCAAAGAACTCAACAATTCCAAATTAATCCTAAGATTTTGACCGATACTATTCGGTTTTCTGGGCTTTCTTTGGACTTGGCAAAAACTAACACTGAAGCTTTCGCCAATACTTTGACCTTTCAAATTGAAGAGTCTATGCAAGATTCTTTCAAGGAATTGAATGGTCAATTATTCCGCGACGGTTCTGGTGTTATTGCTCGTGTGGCTGTAGCGGCTGCTCCGGGCGCCACTGTTATTACTTTTAACAGTGTTCAATATATTAAACAGTTCGAAAAATTAGATATCTTCGATGCTGCCACTAACACTGTGTTGGAAGTGGATGGCGATCAAGTTATCGACATTAATATCATCACCAACCAAGTTACTTTCGCGACTCCTATTCCAGTGGCTTTAGCGGTAAACGATTTCGTTTATCGTACTCGAGTCCACACTGCTGCTCCTCTGGATGGTAAGGAATTAGCAGGTCTTCGATTGGCAGTTGACGATGGTACTATCTCGGCTACCTACGAAGGTATTCCTCGAACCGGTGCGGGAGCTTTCCCGAACTGGAGAGGTATCGTTGTAAACGCCGGTGCGGTCAACTTGACCAACGATCTGTTGCAACGAACAATTATGAGAATGAAGGTCGCAGGTGCTCCTGAGCCTGATTTCTTGATTGCTCACCCGCAACAAACTCGTAAGTACTTGGATGTGGTTGTTCCTTTGAAACGTTTCGATAAGACCGGAAACTTAGATTCTGGTTATACGAAGCTGGAATGGAATGGCCGTCCTTGGATGGAAGACACCGACTGTCCTACCGATGCAGTCTATTTCTTAAACAAGAAGTATTTCCGTAAGTATGAATTACGAGGCCTGAGCTTGGATGACCAAAATGGTCAAACCCTTAAATGGGATCCCGGGTTCGACGGATTCGTGGCTTATTTGAAATACTATGGAAACTTAGGTTCTCAGCGTCCCAATGCGTTGGCTCGTTTAGAAAACTTAGTGGTTCCTACGTTCTAATTAACCTGATGAGGGGGGTGGGAATTTGCCCTCCCCCCTTCTATTAGGAAGGAGTGTATATGGCGTTTTCAAATACTGTAATCGATCGATGGATCGCAGGTGGAAAATTCTACGAGAAGGGCACTTTTACTAATACAGCCGCTTCTACTGGTGGAACGATTACTCCTGAATATACTGGTCATGGATTAAGCGCTGGAATTCGAGAAATTTACGACACTACTTTTGGTAGTGACGGTAATACAGGGATTGCTCAAAATTTTCCTGTTGGTCGTGGCACTGTAACTATTACGACTGCCGCGAATGATACCGGCGAATATACAATCTCTGGATTTGCAGCTTAGTCTCATCTCCCTCAAATCGTTCTGGAGGGTTCCTCTTGAGCCCTCCAGTTCGATATTAGGGAAAGGTTTATATAGATTATGGGATTGATTCTTTTCACTGACAACGAAGTGCCGACTTATGAAAAACGGTACCTTGAAGAGATAATAAACTACGATCCGAATTTAGATATTTATTGGAATGAAGAATACAAACGATGGGCTTTGAGGCGTCAAGAGCAGGGCCAATGGCATCACTGTTTTTTCATTAACAATGAAGATGGATCTTACCGGCCAATAGATGGTCGATTAATGCAAGATGTTTGGGAATGTGATTTGTGGCGTAACTTTGGGAATGATGAAAACGCCGGCGGAAAGCTTCATGATTTTATCAGAGCTAAAAGGGATGAAGCGAACTTAAAAGAGAAGACTATTCGGCGCGAATATCTTGAATGGTACAACCGCGAACATAAAAAAGATTGGGAAGTTGCAATTGACAACTTCAAAAACAAACGACTGAACGACTCGAATTAGAGTCAAGGAGATATATGAAAATATACAACCCCACCACGGAAGAAATTGCTCAAGATTATTGCTTGAGAAACTATAAATTCAAAGCTCAGGAGTCTCGCACGGTTCCTGATGATGCGGGAGAACACTTACTTCGTAAATGCAAGATTTTTGGTCTTGTTGGTCTTGA
This sequence comes from uncultured Gammaproteobacteria bacterium, assembly GCA_964588145.1. Taxonomy (GTDB): domain Bacteria; phylum Patescibacteriota; class Microgenomatia; order UBA10105; family UBA927; genus CAZPNL01. Next base: position 7,209 of record CAZPNL010000038.1, on the reverse strand, counting down.
TTATTCAGATGAGGACGAAGCTAAGTATGGATCTTTGGAAAGTTATAAAAAAGCAAGAGCAATCGAGGGATTGTCTAATAAATTATTATTCCTGGTGGATTGTAAAAAGCAGGAAGCTTACGGGGTTAAGGAAAGCATCGAGAAGAATGCCTCTCCTGAAATTGCGATGGCATTTAAGGTTGAGGAGTTCGAGAGGCAGATCCAGATCGTAAGAAATCAGATTGCGGCTCTTCAGGGCGCTATTTCCCAAAAGGAAGAAGTGATTCCTGTTCGAGAAGTAGCTCCTAAAAGAGTGGTGCATCGCAGACGACGTAGAGTTCAACCAAAATTAATCGAAAAAGTTGAGGAAGTTACGGTGATCTAATGGCAACATTGGGACAACTTAGAACGCGTGTACGAGCTTATCTAGATGAGCCAACTGCAAGATATTGGAGTGATGCAGAGCTCAATAACTGGATAAATCAAGCTTACTTTTACAACTATATGGAGCTTGTGGACGCTTATGAGAACTACTTCGCAACCATTGTGTATTATGATATTATTGCTGGAGTAGAAACCTACGCTTTGCCCACTGATTTTGATAAATTCAGACTCATTGAAAGAGTTATTAATAATACTCAAACAATTCCTTTGCAGGAATTTAATCGTTTTGAATCTCCTAACTTAATCGGTGGTTATTCGGCCACTGATCTTAATCTTCCCACTTATCGATTTGTAGGCGCAAACTTTGTCTTAGAACCTACACCTCAAGTAACCATTCTTGGTGGATTGCGATTAGAATATGTGCCGGCCCCAATCTCAATGGTTGCCGATGCAGATCAACCTCGCTCTACATTCTTAGATCATTGGCAAGAAATTATTGTTTTGAGAGCAGTTATCTCCGCAAAATTGAAAGAAGAATTAGTCAGCAATGAAGGCGCAGACACGAGTCCATTTCAGTCGATGCTTATTAGTTGGGAGAACAAAGTTAAGGAAGCAATTGAACAAAGAACCGAGGGCCGCAGATATACTGAGCCTTTCGGGTTGGATGAAACATCAAGTTATTTTTACCCTTAAGGAGGGTTTATGGCTCAGTTTTATGACAGCGGGACCGTCGTCCCTCAACAGGTTTTGCAGAATGGTTTGAAAGGGATTTCAGGCCCTATTGCCATTAACGGATATGAAGAGCTTACATTGCTTGCTTCGTATCTTCGAGGAGCTGCTGGTGGACAGCTACAATATAGAGTTGAATTCAGTTTAGATTTGCTTACTTGGTATGGAACCACTGATATTCAAGCCGCGGCTGTCGTTCCTGGTACTGACACAGTCGTATCTCAGCAACAAGCCACTTTAACTTATCAAGCAACCGGTATCACTGTTGAAAGAATTGTGAGCCCTACATTTACGTGTGTGGGTCATTATTTCCGAGTGCTTTTTGGAGATAGTGCAATCGTTACTGGAGAAGCTGAAATTAAATATTTCTTACGTGGATCTCAAACTTAGAGGTGAAAAATGCTTGGAAATTTATCTTATAAATTACCCGCAGATGCGCCAAGTGGTGGAGGTGGCGGAGGAATAACATTCTCTGGCGGCGTTGTGGGCGATATAATGGTTAGGAGCGGTGCTGCCACAATTGGACCTTTTACTAATAGTTTCGGATTAATTCCAATTGGTTCTGGAGGCGCTACCTATTTTGAAAATTTGTTGTTTAATTTTAGTGTCATAACAGGATTCCATGGAGTTGGTGTCGCGGTTCCTTTAGAAAGATTGCATGTTGGAAGTGGTAATGCGCGTTTTGAAGGAAGGGTTCAGCTTACTAAAGGCCCCGATGTTGCGTCTGCTGCTGATTTGGGACCTACAACCGGTAATTATTTCACAGTTACTGGAAATACAAACATAGATTTTATTAAAACAACCAACTGGATTCCTGGTTCTGAGATTACCTTAGAGTTTTCAGGAACTCCTACTTTAAATCACAACACGGCAGCTCCTCCGGTAGGATCTGCTGCTTTATTTTTGGCTGGATCAGTGAATTTTTTGTGTGTTGCTGAATGTGTTTTTAAATTTGCATGGAATGGCACCGTTTGGAAAGAAGTATCGAGGACTATATTTTAAATAGTTAAAAAGGAAATAACTGGATGGCAGATCTTTCGGCCCGATTAGCAAGAGAGCTTGGCTCCATCGACTCTAGGATCAATAATTTAGAAGAGGTAGCAAGCAAAATGGATGAGAAATTAGACAATGCTTTAAATAGAGCCGATGAGCACGAACTCAAGCTCGAAAGGGTAAACTCTAAAATCAATACCATTTGGATAGCGATTTTTACTTTATCTTTTATTTCCGGAGTAATTTCGAAAGAATTTGCTCAAGTTATTTTTTCGATTTTTAAATGAGGATGATAAGTGGCAATTCCAATACAGACATATCCTCTAATTCAAGACGGGTTTGCGGTTGGAGGGATCAATCTTAAGTCGGCAGTGACTTCTCTTGCCGATAATGAATCCCCTTATTCTACAAATATTACCTATGGAACCATCTACGCCTTAGAATCTAGAAAAGGTTTTAGTAAGATTGGCTTAACAGCCCCTCCGGTTGATGGAATTTATCAGCTTAAAAGATC
>CAZPNL010000038.1:0-4600 GCA_964588145.1 uncultured Gammaproteobacteria bacterium | reverse complement strand
ACTTCCTACAATATTGTAGCGGCTGGAACACTTTTCTACTCAGTTACTTTCCCGGGACCGGTCGTGGCTCCTTATGCAGGTTCTCCCACAATCACCGCTGGAGCATTTTATGACTTCGCTACTTTGAACGATTATGCATTCATGGTGGATGGCGTAGACCCTAATTTAAAGTTCAATGGAACCACGTTTTATGCACTTGGAATCCCTGTTCCTGGAGCAGGCCCAACTCTTACAGAAGTCAACTTAGGTGCCGGCGCTCTTCCTAACGGTACATATCAATATGTGGTTACTTTTGTGAATGTCGATGGAGAGGAAGGAAATCCTTCTCCAGTATCCTCTATAACGATCGCAGCGGGGCCTAGTAACGTTAATATTACGAACATACCCTTATCCCCAGCTCCTGCTGTGGGAGCTCAGCAAGTGGTCGCTAGACGCGTTTATCGAACTGAAGTGGGTGGGAATCGATTCTTCTTAGTGACTACGATTGCGGATAACGTCACTACAGTGTTTTTGGATACAGTTACCGATGCAAACTTGGGAATTGAAGTGGAATTCGACAATGATGTTCCCCCTGTTTTGTCGATGATTGAAACCCACAAGGATCGTCTTTGGGGTGTAGATCCGCAGTTTCCTTCTAATCTCTTATTCTCTAAAAAGTTTAGGCACGATCAATGGCCTATTTTAAACAGTATTCCGGTTGGTTTGGATGATGGCGATGTCATAACAGCATTGGTATCTTTCTTCGACCAATTGGTAGTTTTTAAAAGGAAGTCTATTTATGTGGTCTCCGGAGATGACAATATCAACTTTGCCCTCCAAAAAGCTCAGACTGATGATCGGATTGGGGCTCTTAATAATCGGGTCCCTTCAGTTATTGGTAACAAGGTTTATTTCTTATCTGAGAGGGGTGTTTATTCCTTCGATGGCTTAAGGATTGAGTATGAATCGGTCAAAATCGAACCGTTCTTTGATACCGCCAGACCACAAAATGTCCAAACTTTTAACTGGACGTTTGAAAGGTTTGCATATGGGAAAAACTATAAGAACGGCTCTAAAAACTGGTATTTCTTGGCTGTCCCAACTTCTTCGAACCCTGAGAATGATTTTGTTCTCGTATTAGATACGGTTGTAAACGCTTGGACCTTCTTCACAGGCATTAAATCGAATGCTTTGGCTATTATTGAAGAGAACAACCAACCAAAACTTTGGAGTGGAGATCAGCTTGGATTTGTATGGCGACTCGACGATACGGATTCCGATGGTTATGTTCATACAGCATCGTTCTCTACAAGCAATACGAACGGCCCTAACACTTTAGAAGACACTTCTTTGGCTTCGATCATTTCCACAGCGACAGCTTTAGGCGCTGCAACTTTGACCGATACTTCCTTAGTTGGGGTTGTAGTTAACCAATATATCAATCAACAAATTTATATCAGTACAGGAGCCGGCATTGGCCAATTTAGGACGGTTATTGCAAATACTGCTTCTCCAGTTACTTTTACGGTTTCTGCACCTTGGGGTGTGGTCCCTGCTCCTGGCGATGGTTATATCATAGGGGGCCTTACGATCGGTGGGCCTATTGGAGTAAGAGTTAAAATCATCGAAGGTTTTGGAGAAGGGCAGATCGCAAGAATTACAGCCAATACTCCTATCCAAATCACGGTAACTCCGGCTTGGGCTCCTATTCCCAATACGACTTCCAGATATTCAATCGGCTTCATTGAGAAGGAATGGAACAGCAAATGGATCAACTACAACGTTCCTGATAAGTGGAAGCGCTTGATCTACGAGCACATCAATACCAGCCGAACTAATAACATTCTCTCCGAGCTTGATGTGACTGTTTATTTTGATTTCAGCACAGGGTCTTCTTTCGGTGATGAAGTGTCTTTGGCGGGAGCCGATAGTCTTTGGGATGTATCGCTCTGGGATTTTGCGTTTTGGGATACGGTACTTTTTATCATCAGTCGATTAAGGGCCGAAGGTGGGCATATTCATCGATACATGCAGATGAAGCTTTATAACGATGTTGGAAACGAACCTTTCATTGTGAACAGTCTTGGATTCCAGTGGCAATTGAAAGGATTTCGATAATGCTGATTAAAAGCGGTTTTACTTATCAAGAAGTAAGACCTTATGAATTTAATACAGAGCTGAAGCTCATTAAACAGGTAGTAAATGGTCTTTTACAGTTTGGGGATTTGGATTCGAACAACAAGAATATGTTTGGGAACATGCTGGAAGTGTCATTTGGTCCAGCTAACACAGAAGTAGTGGTTCCTCATACTTTGAATCAAGTCCCGGTGGGATTTTTGGTTATTAGAAACTCAAACGGCGGCGTCATTTATGACGGAGTTCAGACGTGGAGTGCAGAAAATATTTATTTACGCTCTACAACCGCAAATAACAATGTGGTAATATTTATCTTAGGATAGCTATGGCAATTGTAATTAAACCTTTTACTTTCGTTCCAGGCACCGTGATTAGGTCTTCGGAAGTCAATTTAGATTTCGACGTTCTTTATAATTTGGTGAATGGAAATATCGACAACGCGAACATCGCAGTCGGAGCCGCCATTGCTTTGAGTAAATTGCAAGCGGTAGCACCTGGTCAAGTTTTGATGGGTAACGGTGGTGGAGTAATCACTCCCACTACTTTGACAGGTAATATCACGATTTCTCCTACGGGTGTGGTGACGGTTACAGGTTCAGGTGGTGGCCCTCCGGGAACTTATAATAATCCAACCTTTACGGGTACTACTACCTTATCAGGAACAAATGATTTTACTGGGCCTTTGTTGCTTCCCACAGCTCCTCCTCTTGTAAATAGATCAGCTGCTTTTGTGGGCGGAGTTCTTCAAATTCATGATGGGACTGCTGCTAGATCTTATTTGAGGACGGATACTTGGCAATCTTCTTCGTTTGCCAATGGAGGATTGGGGTTAGGGATAGGAATTGTAAATGATGTTGGGTACGTGGATGTGAGCCCAAGTGTTTCTATAAATATAAATGTAACGGTTCCAGGGCAATGGAAAGTTGAATTTTACGGTAGCTATCAATTTGCAGGAAGTTCTTCTACGACGATCAGTTCCCAAACTATATTCAGACTTACCGACGGAGTTACTAATAAGCCTGGCGTATTTGCTGGAATGACTTATTTAGCAGGGCCTTCTGGTAATACTTTTATAGTTCCTGTTTGTATTTCAAATACATTTAATTTCGCCACTCCTGGAATTAAAAACGTGAAGTTACAAAAGCAAAACATTGCTTCTAATAATACTTTACAGAGATTTTTACTTAATATTGGTGGTGTCGTTTCAAATTTTGAAGCTTATCGCATAGCCGATTAGGAGGGCTGATGATTGAGGGAGAAAAGGTAATTTTAGTACCTTTCGAGGAAGAAAACGGAGCAGATGTTGAGAGATGGATGTCTGATCCTTATTATAAGTTTTACTTTAAGAATATGCCTGAGATGCTCACTCGGTCGCAGCTTAAAGTTTTCCCAGCATGTATGGGAATGTCAGTGTTTATGATCTATGAAAAAGGGCAATATTTTGCAGCTCCTCAGCTTGGATTTAGGCCAATTCCAATAGGTTTAGTGAGCTGGGATAATGTGAGATTGGTAGCTAAAACCTGTGAAATTGGGTTCATTATCGACAAGGAATGGAGCGAAAAACATTTAGGTAAAGAATCATTATTTCTCTTTCTAGATTACCTATTTGGAAGATTGGGATTTCATAAGGTAACGGGAGTAATCGCAGAGCAGGCAACAGATACAGAAGCCAAATTGGCTCAAAACGCTGGGTTTAAATTTGAAGGAATGGTTCGGGATAATTTCTATCTCGATGGTTCTTGGCACAATGAAAAACGGTATTCGATTTTAGATTCAGAATGGAAAGAACGATTTAAAAAATATCAACAAGGAGAAGCTTTATGGGCGGCGGAAAAGGCGGAGGCGGAGGACAAGCTCCCTTCCAAGACGAATTAGCAGGGATGTATGCAGGACAAAACATGTTATCGATGGCTCAGCGCAATCCTTATGCAGCCTCCATGTTTAGGCCTGGAACTAAATTAGGAGATTCTTACAAGGATCTTTTTGGGACTTCACAACTTCCAGAAGCTCGCCCTTTTAAGTTAGATCCTATCGGGGCTTACAGCATGGCTGCTTCTCGAATTTATGGAGGCGCCCAGCCTGAGCTAAACAATTTTACTCCACAACCTACAGGAGTGATGCCGGGAGGTAACTTTGGTGGCGCGATGTTACCCGCTCCTCAGCAAGCTCCTCCTCAAATACAGGGCAGAGGCATCCCTACGTTTTATGGTGGGGGTAGGCAATTACCGAGGGGAGGATTCTAATGGCTGGTCTTAGAGATATTTTTTCAACTAATCCTGGCATTGGGTTTGGTGCTGGCAGAACTCCTCCTCCACCTAGCATGGGCATGCAATATGCTGCTCCTGGGCAAGGATCTCATCAGCCTTCATTTAATTACCAATCGCCTTTCATGAATCCGAACACGCAGGTTGCTCCCACCTGGCAAGTACAGCTTCCTCAGCAACGTTTTGATTTAATGAGACAGGCTTCGGCAGATCAGATTAAT
>CAZPNL010000037.1:8509-15619 GCA_964588145.1 uncultured Gammaproteobacteria bacterium | reverse complement strand
TATCCTCAAACAATCATTATAATGACTCGATATAAAATAGCAATCCCTGTCATAGAGTCATCTTTGACTTTTATCTATTCTCGTAGTATAATCCGTTATTCTATTACTATAAGTTATGAAAAAACTCATTTTTACTCTTTTTGTCGCAGGTTTTATGGGCCTTTTTGGCTCATTTCAACCAGTGTTTGCAGGTGACCCAGGACCTAGCTACGTCACACTTACCCCCAATAGTACCACAACTGGCACCTCCTGCAGCCCTACACACATGACGGCGCAGCTCTTTGATGACTTCAACTCCCCCATCACTGAGGGCGTCACCTATGACTGGAGCATGAGCTCAACCCCTGGCAGTGTGGGTACATTTGAAAATATCAGTGGCAATACCGCTGATTTTCGGCCACTTACCCCAGGCACAGCCCACATATGGGTTACCGCTTGGTCTGGAGAGACTAGCCTAGGCTCAAGTGCTACAGTAGTAGTAGACAGCACCAGTTGTGCTACTTCTAGCTCGAGTAACACTAGCACGAGTACCAATTTTTCTCCGGCTACAGCCCCTGTATGTACCAACGAAAAACCCAAAACTCCCCAGATAATTCATGTAATTTATATAAACCCCACCACTGTCCAAATCCAGTGGACTCCTGTGGCTACCCCTGTAGATAGCTATCTCATCTCGTATGGCCGCGCCTCAGGAGTAGCTGAGTATGGCAATCCTCGAGTCTCAGGTGAACGCACTTCCTCTATACAAATTTCTCACCTTGATCCCAACTCGCGTTACTATTTTCGCGTTCGTGCCCTCAATGGCTGTATGCCTGGCGAGTATTCAAATGAAAGCACGACACCCGTTGCCCTATCAGTACAACCGACACCAGAAGTGCTCGCAGAAAGCACTCCAGCAGGTGAGCTGACCCCGACAGCTGCTTCTACTCAATCCGCTACACCTGTAGCTCAAACAACCAAATCTACCCCCATTGTGTCCTGTCAAACACCCTCTTGGAACACTTGGATGCTTGTTGCACTCATTTCCAGCATGCTCGGGTGTACCTATATGATCCAAAATGGGAAAACCTATGTACTCAGCATGAGTGGTCTTTCGGTTGTAGCTCTCATAAGCACGCTTACAACCGTTTGCTCCCCTGCACTACAAGCCCTCTTTATAGTAGTGCTCGCCTCAACCATGGGCAACCTGTGGAGACGACGTACTAGCCAAAAATAAGAGAGAGAGCTTTCCTCTAAATTCCCAGGCTTTTTCTTTCCCACTTGCATGTATCTTTAATACTTCCTGTAAGGTTCGACCTTGCATTTAAGTTGTTGTAGCAACCCAAAAACAAGGTCGAACCTTGTTAATCTCCCCCACTTGACAAACGTTATAACATGTTATAACATATACTTGAGGAGCACATTATGCAACAAACTGTCATCAAGATTGGAAATTCACTGGGGATCACCCTTCCTGCCCAGTACGCACGAGCAGCAGGTATCACAAAGGGTTCAAAAGTAGATGTCACCCACGACCCTCTCCAAAACATAACTATTATCAAATCTACACCTTCAAAAACTCAGGCGATCACCAAAAAAACCGATACCAAATCAGATGCCGAATATCAAAAGTGGTTGAGTCAATTTATGGAGGAAAATGGAGAAATCCTGGATGAACTTGCAGTTCGTTGATATTGAAGAGGCTCACAAAGCACATGAGGCAATCGTGGCTCGTGCAAGCACAAAGGCCAGTGTCCGTGATTTTGCCCTCCTCCACTCAGCCATAGAACGCCCCAAAGCTACATATACTGGTAAGCGGCTTTACCCTACCATATGGGCTATGGCAGCAGCGCTACTAGAGTCTCTTTGCCTCAATCATCCTTTCACCGATGGTAACAAACGTACTGCATGGACTTTGACGCATCGTTTTTTATGGCTCAATGGCTGGCACTTGCGGTCACACCGGATGGAAGCTGCGGATTTTATGGTATATGTAGACAACGCTAAACCAACTGTGGCACAAATCGCCTCCTGGCTCAAGTCTCACTCAACAGCCCGAGATTAATCCCCTTTCCTGCAAGGTTCAACCTTGTCAGTCAAGCATCCCATTTCCCCTATTTCCCATGTCTGGAGTACAGGCGTTTTGCCCTTCACCTTGGGCTGCAATACGCGCATGCAGCGTTTCATACTGGAGTGTCATATCATAGAGTTTTGCCAGAGGGATATCACGCTGCATATTTTTCCATGCAGCCATTTCCGCACCATTTGCAGCTCCCAGGTACGCCCATCTGTCACTTGATCGATTGCGAGTGTCTATGCCATACACATCTGCGTGTGTAGATGATTGCAACGTAATCTGCATACTGCTCCACAAATACATATTTCGAGGGTATAACATATCATATACCTGTCTGACAGTTTTTTCCTTACGAGCATACGCTTCTTTTAATCGCAAGGCTTCTCCTTTTAGATTTTTGTACTGCTCTTGGAGAGGATAATCTACGTAACTATTATTTATTCTGTTTATATATGCCTCAAAAAATCCAAGTGCCCCACCTACATACTCTTGTAATTCTTTTTCTGTACCATATTTCCCAACGAGTTCATGATGATGACGGACCAAATCATTAATAACCACCTGACTATAAAGCGTGTTACAGCGATTGGATTGGTCAATTTGCATCAACGTTTGAGCATACACAAGCTGCTCCTCTGCCCCTTTGTATGCCTGCACCCACCCACGATACCCATCTGCACTCATGTCAGAAAGATACGTCAGATCAACTCTGCCATTTACTGTCGGAGGTTTGGTCTGCACGATAAACTCCTCGATATTCCAAAACCCCAAGATAAATAAAGCAAGCACTGTATAGATAACTTCATATCGTACAACTGACAACCGTGTCCATACTCTGAGCGCCAAACCACCAAACATTCCCGCAAGCCACAAGAGAAATAACCCTCCGTAGATTCGCACCATCGTCCACCCATGAAAGGTCTGGTAGAGCCACACGCGACGAAATATAGAGGCGATAAATATACCTACAAGCACAAGGAGAATTGTTTGTACAAGCTGCAACCGCTGGGCAGTCTTATCTCTAGTCCTCCGCAGAGCTACGACACCTGCACCGACAACCCCATATACAATCATGGCTACAAATAGGAGCTCTCCAAATCCCTTGCGTACGTATTCCGAATACGTTGCCACACCGTATGCAGATAGGTCAGTCTCTGCAGCCACACGGACAAATATGTATGGCCACTCAATGATGATGTAGCCCAGGAGTAAGATGGTTACCATGCCTACAACCACCAATAATTCTTTCGATATACTCCCCAGTACCGATCGAACCCGGTCACCATGATACACATGCGCAACAGCCACTCGTAGTGGCCACAAGAGAGCCAAAACAATACTACTCCAAACAACACGAAAAAACATTTCGCCCATCGAAAAACGAGGAAGAATTTTTTGGAGCGCTTTGGCAAATATAGGATCTGCATGAGACAGGAGTGATGCAAGGAGGTATATAAGAGGTAACCCCAGGACTAGCCCTACCAAGTACGGACGCGCCCGACGCAAAACTGCCAGAACATGAGGAGAACTCGCAATGGCCTTTGGAGCTGATGTAAAAATCTCACCCATGGAACGGAGCATGCCACCCAGATACATACGCGCAAGCGATAAAGGCAATAACAAATAGGAAAACACAGATGCTCCCATTGCAGCCATGCGGGTACTTGTCAAAGCAAACACCCCCAGCTGCACCAGTGCAAAACATACAAGCAGCAATGCAGAAATGACATTGCCACGGAGGAAAATAGCCAAAAGTGTGAGTACAAATGTTCCCAGCTGAAGTGTCCGAAACACCTTTTGTTCTTCCCAATGTCTACGCGTATACCAGAGACCAATTCCTACAAGGCAAAGAGTTGCAAGTACGGCAATCACGCCACTACTACCTATCTGACGGCCATAGAGCAACTGTGCCAGAAGCGCTGCAGCCACAACTATAAAGAGCTTGCGATAAGGAGAAATCTCTGGTTCTTTTTTGGAGGCCATATGGGTATCGTGCCGCCATAGTATAGAAGAATGATGCGTTAAAAGCAAAAACCGCACCATATTTAACGAATTTCATGATCTCATCTTGCAAGGTTCGACCTTGCATTTATGCTGTCAAATCAACCGAAAAACAAGGTCGAACCTTGTTAATCTCCTCAAAAAACTGCGTGAACTTTCGGCGTAAACCTTCGATGTACTGTTTGTATAAAAATTGAAGGAAAGAGCAGCACAATCGCGAAGCGCTACGAAGAAAATTGGCAATTCTTCCGGTCTTTTTTTACCCTCCCCCCTTAGAGCCCACTGGTTTTGACCACTGCCTCTGGGTGTCTGCCACTTGGGTCAGTGTGCCCTGCCCCAAGCGCTTCCCCACTGCCTATCAGATAGCTTTTGACATCGCTCCAGGAGGCCCCAGGATGCCCCGAGAGGCAGAGAGCAGCCGCTCCCGCCACATGCGGACTGGCCATGCTGGTACCACTCTCTCGGCCGTAGGTAGAGCCTGGCAATACTGAGCATAAGTTCACCAAAATAGACTCAATTTTCACCACTATGGATGAGTCTGTCGCTTTTTGGGATTCTCTTTTGCCATCTACCGTCTTGGTGCATGGTGAAAGAGACATACTGATTGACAAATATTTTACTATGGGTTATAATAAGCAAATGAGCATTGAAGCCGCACATTCTCTAGAAACAATTGTTGCACCAGGAACAGTACTTCATATGCACGGTAGAGACAGAGTCTTAAACAGCGTTTTATTGGATGCCGCTGGAGTTGCTGCCCCATATGTGAATGCAGCACTAATCTACAATGCCTCAACTAGTAACTCAGACAACCTAAGCACCAAAAGACGAAATGCTTTTATTGCAGCTTTAGTAGCTCTAGGTGGAACCTTTTTAACGGCATGTGGCTCTGCAAATCCTGAAAGCGTAGAAGCTTCCAATCAAGAATTAACAGATACGCTCGCCAAAGATTTGGGTATTCATTTAGGAATGACTCAGCAGGAATTAGCTGATAGTGCAAGATTACACATAGAAGGTACGCAATTTAATGAAATGAATCGTACTGTTGGGACATTCGTTGACGGTTTTAGCACAAAAAGACAAATTGTATTGGCAGCAAATGGAGAACTTGATTACGATATCACAAGAGAGGCTAAATATATTACCCCCTATCCAGTTAAACGATATGAAGTTAAATCAGGTAATAAATCAATTACTTTTATAGGGTCTACTCTTGGTGAAGCGAGAATGAAGAAATATGATGCGGAACTTCAAAAATTTATAAACGCATATTTTCCAGATGCTGACTATCCTCAAAACTTATATATGATATTTGGATCAAGTCAAAACTATGGCGCCCTTGGCACCTTACCCGCTGTTGCCTACGCAACTCATAACGGCACTACAGGCTTTGAAGTTAATGATGCTAATAATTCTATAGCATCTGTTAATGTTGCAATAAATGTAGAAATGGTTCATGGTCGAGCATTAACACTCGGATTAACACCAAGCGCCTCGCTCGCTGGAACTCTTGCAAACGAAAGATACGATATTGTAGCAGCACGTTCAGCGAACAAATATTTAAAACGTCAAGAAGAAGGATCAAGTATGGCAGGGCTGCTCAGCTCTATCTCCTCAAACCACAGAGAATTACTTTTAGGTGGACCAGACGCTACAAATATGTTACCTATTTTTGAACAAGAAATGAACCAATGTTTAAGAAATAATTAATTCATCATATATAGACTAGCCTTCCAAATAATTATACTTCTCAAATATCTATTTTTAAAATATTTTCAAGTAAGGCTCCCCATACTTTTTGTACTCATTTCCCCAACGCGTCAAAATATTTTTAGGAATATCTATCAAACACTTTTTAGGTAAGAATTTATGCAATGACAAGGGAATATTTCAATCCAATATGTATCTAATTCTGCTTCTTTTATACAAAATGTATACCAAAATTACTTCACATTACAGTTTTTATAGGCTATAATACTGACTATGCCAAATCCTGAAATTGTCACGTCTCCAGGAGATTCACATCGTTTACCCGAAACTTTACCAACAGAACCTAATTTTAATATTAATCCTACTGGCACAGAAGGCACTACCTACTCAAGTAGAAAAGGATTTTATCCCCCATTTAGGCTTTCATTAGATCCTGCCCCAGCTGTTGTAGGCGCAATTGGAGCAACATTATTAGCTTTTGCTGATAGCAATAGAAGACGCGCCGATTTTTTCCGTGCTTTAGGTATTGGATTGAAAACTTTTCCACTTCTTGCTTTGGCAGGTTGTGCATCAGCGCCAAGAGAATTACCACCAACTGAATCACCAACATCCATAGAGGATCAGGAACGAACACGAGCTATCGACCGTCTAAAAACAGAAATCAACGCACTTCCAGAAAGCCAAATCAAAGATCTCATAAAAAGTATAGTACTTGGTATCTATTTTGCAGATCCACCTCCAGAATATGTCGATTTTGGCAATACAGTGCGGATACCTCTCACACGACCAAATATACAAATAGCTCAATCACTAGGACAATATGCACCAAACGGAGATATTGCGAGAGGATTTATCAACCTCAGAGATACCACAATCCCCAGTGGTCGCACTCCCATGTATGCCAAAGATGCTATGACGGTACAGCTTCCCATAATTGGCCTCCTCTCGCCAGAAGAAAAAGTGGGAGTTTTTCAACAATACATTTTGGATGAAAATGCCATGTTGATTCCTATGACCTATGACAAAGGAATATCCATTTACAGCGGACTATCACCACTTTACTCTGTGCAGACAGTGGATCCGGCGACAGCACCAGCAACCGAAAGGGAAATTATAGAACAAAAGATCAGGTTTGTCATCGTAAAAGAAGCAGCAACACTAGCAATTTTACATACGTATTTTGATCAAATCGCACGCACAATGGAAGCAAACAAATTACCTACACAATTTGAAGCATATGATGAAAATGGCCAACCATTAGGCCACCAGGAATTTGTCTCTCAAACTATTTGTGAATTTATATTTCAGCAGGGTCGATCTCTGGCCATCCCTGATTTGGGTGC
>CAZPNL010000037.1:0-8409 GCA_964588145.1 uncultured Gammaproteobacteria bacterium | reverse complement strand
TCCCACAAAGTTTTACATCTACAGCTATTGCATTTCTCATAGTGCTTGGAGTATTTTTACTGGCACAGCTATTGACGCATCAAAAGCCCTCAGCATTTCTAGAAACACCAGCAGCATTTGCCCAATCCTCGGGTCCCACAGGCTCAGGCGTGGCCATAACCCTCAACAAATAGTCTGCAATGCCTACAAGGTTGAACCTTGTTTTTGGGTTGATTTAACAGCATAAATGCAAGGTCGAACCTTGTTAATCTAGTGAAAGAGAGCCTAAAAAGTCTTTACTATCAGTGTCATTTTTTTCTACAAAGGCTCGATATGACCCGTCATAGCGTAACATAGGTATTCTTGTACCTCGAAACATATCAAGCACAAGTGCAGGTTTTAACCAATCTGGCGGTGCCATATGTACAAAATATTGATAGGAAGAAAATTTGTACAGAAGTGTCTTACCAATATCTAGTGGATTTTTATGGATATAGCGACTGACGTGCAAAAAATACGGCTCATCGTTCACAAGTGAGGCTTTGTAGATCCCCTGCCATAGTGTTCCAACCCGAGAATATTTTTTATTAAAATACGACATATAACGCGTCATGACAGACTGCATAAATTCTTTAATACATGACTGATCATATTGTTTGACAAGCAAATGAAAGTGATTTGGCATCAAACAATACGCAATAATATCTAATCTGTCATGAAAGTTTTTCACCGCACGTTTGTCAATTCTTAATGCGCCTGAATCAGCTCCTTTTTCACGCGCACTCACAGCCTCTCTCAAATACTTGAGAAACACAAAATGATCTTGATCATCCATAAAAACAATGCGTTTTTCTACTCCACGATTGTATATGTGATAGATCCCACCTGCGACATATGGCTTGATTACATTTCTACTCGGCATATGAGCAGAGAGTATACCTGCAAGGTTCGACCTTGTAAATAGGTTGCTAGAACAACATAAATGCAAGGTCGAACCTTGTTAATCTACTTCCAGAAGATGCGGCGGAGGAAGTCATTCCAGGGAGAATCTACACGTGGTAATTTCTGGGGTGGAACCTCTGTAGATGCACCTAACACCTTTGTCGTGCTCGGAGTCGGTGATGGCGTAGGTTTGGGTGTAGCCGTAATGATAATTGTATTGTTTGTCACTTGTTGATACATCCCTTCAGAATTAAGATACAATCCTGTGCCTGGCTCGATAGGTGTGGATGTAGGCACTGTACCGGTACTCATGATGCCTCCGGAATCTGTACGTAATCTCGGGAGTTGTGTACCGTTTTCAAGTTTAGGAGTAGCGACAACAGGAGTCTTGGTCACTACGGGCAATGGTGGCCTTGTAGGCAATCTGGTGGGAACTTTTGGCATTACCTCCCCACCAAGTGCCTGATCTGTATTTTCTACACGTGTTGGCATGGTATTTTTGGGAGCAGGCCTCAGAGGCTTATCAAAAGCCCCATTGCCAGCACGGCTCGATTCAACACTACGCTCCGCAGCAGGCTTTACAGGCCTACCACACGCCACCGCATTTGATTCATCTTTACAATAATCGGTACAACTCTCCACACTCATACACCCACCAGGTCCTTCGCGCACCACTTGTCCGCCTACAATCCCAAGCTTTTGAGCCAGCGCCATACAAATGCCTTTGTTTTGCTCCAGATTACACCGATCTACTAAGTCTTTTGGCGTAAGTGTGGCAGCCCCTGATGCCAATTGTGTAAGTTCTGATTGAATGAGTATTTTTTTAGCAGGATCTATCGTACCATTTGCTATTTGCGCTACGACATTTGTCGCATGCTTGTCAAACCCTCCGCCCAATCCTTGCTTTTTAGCAAACTCATCACACTTGTCTTGGTTTGCTTCGACTTTACAAAAAGCAACGCATTCCTCTTTTGTGCCACAGCCAAGTGTCGTCTTGGCTACGTCTAGTACTTTGACAGGATCTACTTTGGGTTTCACAAGCTTTTGTTCTTCTGCCCATGCTCTACAAGAAGTAGTATAGACAGGGTCAGCACAAAGCCTACGGCAGGAAGCCCAACTTTCACATGTGCCAACCTTGGGAATCGTGACAGGATAAACCACCTTGGGTTTTGCACTCGTTACCCCAATAGTAGGCGTCACGGTTTGGGCAAAGACTATACGTTTGTCTTGCAACACAAAATGCACACCAAGAAACAATATAAATAGAGAAAGCAGAGCAAAAAAGTTTCTTTTTAAAAATTTATCAACTTGCATATATCTCGTTCCTTTTCACTTTTACCTAGTACCTTTTGTCTAAGCTTCTAAATAACTAACCTTCTAATCCTCTCCAAATCCTAAACCCTAAGCTCTACACTCTCCCCTCACTCCTCTATCTCATCAAACGGATTTGTCTCGGTTGTAAACGGGTTTTTGTAACTCTTTTTCTTATCCATGGGATTTTGATACGTCGCCTCTACCTTTGGGACAAATTCAGTCTCTGCAAGTGCTTGTTCAAGTTCTGTTGTGTGACTCGTGAGATTTGTCGCGATCTTTTTGGTCGTTTGTGTCACAGACCAGACCATCGATAGAACACTTCCTACTATCACAATGATAATCATGCCAAATATAAACGTTTTCCAAGGAAATTTGCGTGGTACAAGCCCACCCGCTGTAGTATCCATACTGAGGATTTGCGCTTCATGGGCACTGGAAAGTGAAGCATATGTCCGTGTTGCTTGCGCGATAGACTGTTGACCATACCGTGTATATGTATCCTGCATCGTTTCAACAGGCCTGGCTGCTGGCACTGCAGGAGCAAACATGGATGTACCTAATGGTTGAGCTGCTGGGACATGAGGAGGAGGAGCAGAAACAGTTTGCCCATACGATACAGCCTGCCCCTGTGGCACATATTGTTGCACTGGAGGTGCAGGCTGAAATGGAGTCTGCACTTGTGACGCTACAACATTTCTCACAACCGGTTGAGGGGTAACGGACTGAATAACCGGTATCGATTGTAAAACTGGCACTGGTTGTACAAAATTTTGCACAATTGGCGGAGGGGCGATAGGAGGTTGTACGGTTACTGCCTGTACACTTAGACCAATCGCAGGTGACATATTCAAGGCAGATATAGAAGCAGGCTGCCTGGGAACGAGTGGCACTCCAGGCACAAGCGTTGGAACAGATTGGGGCACCACAGGCACAACTTTGGGTGCTTGTACAGAAGGCGGAGTAACTAGGGTTACAGGGATACTTTGTACCGGAGCACTCTGTGCACCAGGAAGTGGCGTGGCAGGAGCAGCTGGCACCACAGACCCAACACCTACAGTAGGATCTCGTGGTGGTGGTGCATCAGTAAGCCAGGCAGATTGGGCAGCCATATATAAACGATACCTACTCTCACCTAGCCGGTCAAGAAGCGAAATCTCTGCGTCACGATTTGTCCGAAATCGCTCCTCACGCTATAATGCAAAAGATGAAAAAAATTGTTCTTATAGTAGGCATAGCAATAGCATCAACTATCACAGGTATCCTGATCTCAAATGCACCAGTCTTTCATCCTAATTCGACAAAAGTAACCCTCGTTACGACAGTTGCACCGCTCAAAAATATCGCCCAAAATATCGCAGGACCATATGCCACAGTCATTGGCCTCATCCCCGATGGCACAGATTCGCATACCTACGAGCCAACCCCAAGTAATGCTAAAGACTTAGCTAATGCAGATTTGATAGTGGTCAACGGCTTGAGTCTGGAGGAACCGACACTCAAGCTCGCCCAAGCCAACAAGAAAAAAACCACAAATATCGTCGAACTCGGAGATCAAACTATAGACGAAAAAGACTTTATCTATGACTTTTCATTTCCCAAAGAAAAAGGCTCCCCCAATCCCCACTTATGGATGAATCCCCTCTACGCACTCAAATACGCAGAGATTTTCAAAAATGAACTTTCAAAAATTGATCAGTCACACAAAATTGAATACGAAAAAAGATTCCTACTATTTAAAGATCGTATAGAGATCCTCGATACTGCTATCAAAACTGCCACAGCAACTATACCAGAAAAAAACAAAAAACTGCTCACCTACCACGACTCGTTTGCCTACTTTGCACCCCGATACGGCATGACTGTCATAGGGGCTATCCAGCCCAGTAGCTTCAAGGAACCAAGCGCTGCAGAAATCACCATAATCGTCAAACAGATAAAGGATGCTGGTGTACCTGCAATATTTGGCTCAGAAGTGTACGAAAGCAGCATCGTAGAAACTATTGGAACAGAGTCTGGAGCTACGTACATAGATACGCTTCGTGACGATGATCTCCCAGGGCAACCTGCCACGAGCGAACACTCCTATATAAATATGATGGTGACAAATGTGCTGACGATGACCAAAGCCCTCGGCGGAGACCCTGTAGCTCTCAAGGGTGTGGATGTGAAGAATATTGAGTAAGAAGTTTAGAGGCTTAGTTATTTAGAGGCTTAGTAACGAAAAACTATTAAACTGTTAAATTGCTAAATTGTTCTATTGTTCGAGCGTCAGTCGAGTACTACTCATAGGCATACCTGTCAACGCGTTTACAATTTCTTTGTTAAGATAATTCGTCAGATCCTGATTGCCAGCTGGCGAAAAGCTCTGGATGACAAATTGAAATGCGTGTCATGCTGAACAAGGTTTCAGCATCAGTAAAGAAAGAAAATTAGTAAGAAAAATCGTCAGATCCTGAAACTAGATCAGGATGAGGGATTTTTCATAAAATTGCACTTTGTGTTCTAATATTTTCGAATTTAAATTATTTGTTATTTGTTTGTAATTTTTTATTTGTTATTTTTTATTTTTTATTTGTTATTTGTTATTTGTTATTTGTTATTTGTTATTTTGCCGCCTTACTATGTCTCATCTTGCTTTTGATCATGTACAGTTTGGATACACAGACACTTTGGTCTTGAATGACATATCTTTCACGATTCACTCTGGTGAATATGTAGGCATAGTAGGCCCATCGGGAGCTGGTAAAACCACTATTCTCAAATTACTGATGGGCTTAGAAAAGCCATCACACGGATCTGTCCACACACATAGCCAAAACAAAATCGGATACTGTCCGCAACTTTCTACTGTAGATTGGTACTTCCCTATCACCGCTGACCAAGTGGTCGGCATGGGGCTTCGTAATCACGCGCCCGGACCATTTCAATCAAAAAGTAACAAGGAAAAAATCCAAAACATCATGACCAAGTTAGGAATAATTTCCACATGGGGCCGTCATATACGCGATCTCTCAGGTGGCCAACAGCAACGAGTGTTTCTCGCACGCGCATTAGTCTCTGAACCCGAAACGCTCATCCTTGACGAACCGACAGCAAATGTAGATATGAAAAGTCGTGACCAAATCCTCCACCTCCTCGACCACCTTTCTGAAAAAGGTTTAACAATTATCGTCACAATCCACGATCTCACCAGTGCCGCAGCCCACATACCACGGACACTAATCATCAATCAGACGCTTAAAGCAGATGGATCACCCAAAAAAATATTTACCAAAAAAGTCCTAGATGATGCATATGGATCTGATGTCATCGTATTTACACACGAGCGCATGCTTGTGATAGCAGATCAGCCACATAGAATGGAGTAAATTGCTAAATTGTTAAATTGCTAAATTGTTATAACTTTATGAACTTACTTGAACCATTTCAATATGCATTTTTTATGAGAGGTCTCGTAGCCAGTACCATCGTAGGTCTGCTCTGCGGACTGGTGAGTGTGTATGTGACCATTCGCAAAATGAGCTATATCGGTCACGGACTTTCTCACGCAATATTTGGTGGAGCTGCAGTAGCATTTGCACTGGGATGTAGTTTTTATGCAGGAGCTGCTCTCTGGGGAGTACTGGCAGCACTCCTCATCGCTTTTGTCACCTATCGCAGACGTGTAGCCTCTGATGCAGCCATAGGTATCATCACAACCGCGAGCTTTGCTATGGGAATTGCAGTCATTAGCAGAGCCACACGCTTTACCAAAAATCTAGACGCTGCCCTCTTTGGCAATATCCTAGGTGTAACACAAACGGATCTGCTCATTTTAGGTATAGTCTTTCTCTGCGTACTGGGAACCATACTTTTCTTTTATAGACAACTCCTCTTCACAAGTTTTGATCCAGATGTAGCCCCGCTCTACGGCGTCAAACGTTGGCAGACAGAGACTGTCTTTGCACTTATTTTAGCCATTACGATAACCGCATCTCTGGGATCACTTGGGGTTACACTCATTGCTGCACTCCTCGTACTTCCTGCCTCAACAGCCAGACTTCTCGTGCATGATTTCAATAAATTGCTCATACTTTCACCTATTTTAGGTGCAGCCAGCGGCATTGTAGGCATGTATCTCTCATATGCTCTCAATATCGCCAGTGGTGCTTCCATAGTACTTACTGCAAGCGCTCTCTTTGGCATCACATTTCTACTCAGTGGTAAGCATATGCCACTTGATATACATTAGTTTCTCATTTGTTAAACGTAATTTCCAAAATTGGAGGCAAATCTGGAAATCGCTGACGATCTAGTCGCATCCCAACTTGGGGCAATATGGCCAATAGTTTTTGTGCCAGTTGAGTAGACACTAAATAAGTTTGCCTATTGTCCGATATGCCCTGCGCAGCCATCTGTAGAAGCGTATCGTCAAATCCATTGATAAAAAATTCTGTCACGAGTCGCATACCATATCCCAACTCCGCTGGCATTTGTGCTATCACTTCTGACCACTCAGCCATCAATTCCGCACCATCTTGAGGTTCCATACCATACGAAGCAAACTGCTGCACCTCTAGTACAAAAAGCGCGAGTGATGCATGTAAAAAATGCTCAAGACTTTTTCTATCAGAGACCCCATACATGCTAAAAATTTCCCGGTTCACTAAACAACAATCCATCGTAACTTGTGCCAGACTGTCACCAAGAGCAAATGCACCTACTAGATCATCTGTTCGATTTGGATATTGCTTTTGAACGTCACTCACCTGTCTGGAAACGTTCGCAAAGGTCTCTACATACACATCCCATATTTCATCCTGCGTCATATCGAGGATAGATTTACTATCATTATTGAGCTTTGACCGTACAGTCGCTGGATTCCAACTCAGAAGCTCTGTAGGATCTACAGCCAATGCCTGGGTACGTGTATAACTTTCCAGATGCCAGTGTTCTAATAGAAATGGCCAGTCTCCCAACAAGTCTGCCATAAGTTGCTCATCAAATTTTCCTTCATCTGCCTCATAGACAAGCACAGCTAATGCTTCAAGAGATGTTTTAATTTTGCCATACGTGCGATCAGGGTCTAACATAGCCGAAAGCTCGTCTGCCATTTGCATGATTTGCACAGGACGTCTCCCGTCTGCGGCTACTGCAATATCCATTGATAGTTCACCATGCTTGCCATGTGCAATACTCTGCTTCTGAGGATACCCCTTCCCGTTTTTAAATTTATGATGTCTGAGAGCAAAATTTCTAACGATTGAGGGGAAGTTCGTCTCGCAACCAAGCTCCCAATTGCGTATCCAGCTATATCCATCAAGTGTATGTCTTGCAAGCACATCATCAGGAGGTCGATCTCCCTCCTGAAAAATGCGAAGCTCACTATACTTTCCAATATCATGGAGGAGCATTGCCAGAGTCACAGAAAACATGCTTTCCCCATCGAGCCAATCAGGATGAAGGAGTAGCACTTGATGGGCAAAATTTGCAGCCGAAAGTCCGTGCCCAAACACAATCTCTCGCATATCTTGCACCTGTTGAGCATTGTATAGTCCTGACTGTGCAACATACGCAAGCATCATATGGACATACACAACGGCCTGATAATACTGTGTTTCTAGATTCGCTCTCTCTGATAAGCTTGTGTCGTACTGCTGACCAAACGTGAGTAACAATTTGTTTTGCTTCGAAAAATCAGCACGAGACCACGCTTCATAAAACGCATCAACTTGTTCTGGTTTTGGAACATACGTCAATATTCCTTCCCCCACCCGCATTTCGTGCCATTCTTGAGGATCAAATCCTTCATTAGCAGTAGCCAGAGATGAATCATGACGCAACAGATAAGGAATATTTATACGTATATTTTGCTCAATCATACAAAAATTTCTAGTGGAAAAATTCTAACTTTAGGAAACAATATAATATCTGTGGAATAAAGGAAAGAAAATATAATTTCTAATCTACACTTGCTGGGCACCAGGCTGATTTCGACCTAGCTCTTGACCACTACCCTACGTAGCCACCTAGCGCTTGATACACACCCACAAGACTACAATCCTTCGTGACAATTTGGCTTTGTAACTACCCGACTACCTACCTACCTGGCTAATACAATAATTTCTGAAGAAAAGAAGAAAGCATCAACACTGCATCATACCATTTCTGAAGAATATATATTTATTGTGTACC
>CAZPNL010000036.1:0-15835 GCA_964588145.1 uncultured Gammaproteobacteria bacterium | reverse complement strand
GATCAGGGATTTGGAAAAGGAAGGGATGATAACTCCGTAACCCACGATATTGCCCTCGCGGTCTTCGAGGAGGGGCATGTAGTCGGGCAGGAGGAAGGGCAGGTTTTCCGCCACGTATTTGTCGATCTGTTTTTCGGAGAGCGGCAACAGAAGGAGCTGCAAAGCTGTACACATCACGTAGTGCCCCAAGCGATACGGCGGAGACGACGAGTGGCTTAATGATTCGTTCTGGGTACCAGGTGCGAGCATGAGCTTCAGCATGTGCCATAAGAAAATATTTTTTAGGCAGGAGATTTATATGATGGAGTAAAGTATAGGAAGAAAAATTTGTGGAGTCAAATGGAAACTCAATTAAGTATGCTGATAATCTAGTCTTCCCCATTCTAAAGGATTAAAAGGTTCACCATTATTATCCCAATATTCATTTCCTGTGATTGTCCATGTATATGGAGAAGCGTCTGCGTGTTCTGGATTAACTTCGTAACCTACGCATTTTGTATGAATTTGGCCATCACCTTCTGATGAAACTAGCAAGTAGTAATATACAGTGTTACTCGTAAGTGGTTCGTTGCCCACAATTTTAATAATCATTTGTGATTTTGAATCTGTAGTCACAAATTGACCACTATTTGGGTCAAGTACCATAAATGGTTGATTTTTTATACCATCAGGTGTTAATGAGATATTATCTGGGCTAAAATCATTACTTGTGCCTAATGGAAAAAAGAATATTGGTCTACCAACAGTATGAAATGTGCGATGTTCATGTCCAGGATTAGTAATGTCAAAATAATCAAAATTTAGTACTTTCTTTAAATCTGTAATTCCCATGCCATAAAATACCGAAGCTTCGTTTTTTGGTCCATTTGTCATATCGCCACCAAATTCTGCAACATCATTAAGATAATGTTCTACGAGTCCCAGATATTCTGTTCCTAATTCTGCTTGAGTATAGGTTGTTTCAAATTCTCCCCACATATATGGTTCAACATCAGGTAGCTGCTGTAGGCGCTGTTGATATTCAGCTGAGGTGAGTACTCTTGAGATTCCGCCTCTTTGTCCATCAATTTCTGCAAACGAATGTCTAGAATATTCTGCATTCCAACTTCTCATTTGTGACCATATATCTGCTACCCAAACAGCGTTCCCTGCATTTAGTAATGGTTCTAAAAAGCGAAGCACCTTAAAAGTTATTGTGCCAAATCTTTGTGCTAAATCTAAAGCTCGTTTTGCTGCAGGTGATAATGTCTCAGCTGCTGCAATTGCCTGGGCCTGAGCTATTGTGAGCTCGGATGCTTTTATTTCAAACGATGTAGTGCCAATTGCTCGAATTGCAGCAATTTCAGCTTGTGGGTCGACTGTTTCTGCTAATTTTATTATTCTCACTGTTTGTATGAGTCCTTTTTCATTTGTTAGATTTATTGCAATATGTGCCCCTGGACGAGCCAAGAATCGCATAGTGACGTCGTCATTCATGAGGGCTTTAAGAGTCGGGGCTATGTCAGCTTCAGATTGGCCGAAAATAGCAATAACTTTCGCCCAATCATGTGCTTCTGCGTATAAGCTACCCGCAATAGCTTGATCTATGTGGCCACCGATTTCTGCCCCCAATTCGGCTACATTTGTTGGAGCTAGGACTTCTCCTACCTGCGGTCTAACTGTGACTTTAAACAATTGACCTGGCGTGCCAGCAAGATCTGCTCCAAACAAATCTTTTGTATTAAAGTTCGTAGTATTTATACCTATCACTGGTGGTTTTTGTGCTGCAATTAAGGCTGCATCTAATGGTTGTCTATTCAAAGCGAGTAATTGCTGTATAACAGTTGGGATTTCGCGAAGTTCTTCGCCCAGACCGTTAAAAACTCCAACAGCTTCCCATTGACCCGTGTGTGTGATAATAGTTGCAACTGTAACATGTTCAGGTCCATTCATGATTGCTTGTATTTGTGCTGCGGCACGAGCTTGGATAATAGGGTCAGCAGACTTGATGTCGTTTAAGACAGTTGTGATAGTTAGCTCACTAATGCCATGGTGAGCTAGGGCTTCACGGCCTCGAGCTTCACTAAGTTGTTTAAATGCAGCTAGAGCACCGCAACCGCCCATATTTATAGGACTTATGCAGTGCGTAGCAACTATACTCGTTTTAACGCTAGGATCAAATAGGCGGGCTGTGCCAGCCAAAGAATGTTGATCCTCTGTGGCGTAAAGCATAGGCACAGCACTGCCTTCAGTGGTAGCATAAAAAGGACCATTTGCACCGATAATTCGAGAATCAACACAGGTTGTGCATCCAATGACTCTACCAGCTTCCTTTAGTGCTTCAAATTGTACTGTTTGATCAAGTAGATTTACTGCTTGAAAGTTTCCCCAAATAATTTTAGCGACATATTCGCGGGCAATTGGGTCTGATATACGATCAAGTGCTTGAAATTTGGCTACAAGTTCAGGTCCAAACATTTCATATGCGGTGTACCAAGGTGATTGTGATGCGATAGTGTCAAATTGATTATATTCAGGGGTGGGTATAGCGTGTGCTTGTATATTTGCATCACTGTACTGTGTCGGAACTGCCTCAGTTTGTCCAATGCCTACGGGTTCACGCTCTCCAGTTGAAGGTGCTGCGGGGCCGCAAGCCGCGAGTGCTAAGGCTGCTGCAGTTACTGTTGATATGACTTTGCCTGTTGGACTCATAATATTTAATTTAAAAATCAATCATACCCCCAAAAACCGATCTCGTCAAGATAGGTTTGATATAGATTGATGAGGTATAAATCACAAATTACAAATAACAAATCACAAACAAATTACAAATCACAAATCCAAAATAAACACCAAATATTAAAAAAATCACAAGTTCAAAATCCAAAATCACAAATCTAAAACAATTTACAATTATTAAATTCCAAACAGGTCACAAATTTATGAAAGGGGTAGGTGTCTGTGGGAGGCATAGAGGCTTAGTAAATTTCGTTGGTCGTTTGAAGTTTGAGGTTTGACGAAAAATAAACGGACAAATGAGTTTTGAGATTTAGGGTTATTCTAGTTCGAGAAAAGCCACGTCTGACGAGGCGTAGTGGAGAACTACATTGTAGTTGCCAAGCGTAGAGTGGCATCAGACGTTTGCTGTTTGCAAGGCTGCAGGGGCTTGGGTGAACTGGTGTGTAGTTGCTGTGCGCTCTTGTGGAGCTGTGTTTTGTGCTTCGGGATAGTTTGGATTAATTTCAAAAAACAATACTTCAGTGCCTGTGGTCATGCAGAGAACCGGGACTGCATTTCGGATATCCACATAAACACTCATGATGTTTTGAGGAGGGATGTTTTCCTGGTGAAAATGTATATCAAATATATACGCCAATGTATAGGCAAATCCTAACATGAGTTCATAAGGTTGATCGATGGGGTCAATATTATGGGTAGTTAGATACGCCTGAACTTGGTCTAGGGTGATGGGATCATTTAGAACTTCTTCTAATAATTGTACAAATCTAGGATCTTCTGGTGATATATCACGTTTCGCATCCCTAGCGGCTTCGGTTAGATTTGTTAAATCGTGAATGCAATTTATATTTAAGTAATTACCTAAAATTTCTGTAGTCATCGGATATAGTATTATATATAATGATGTATATTGATGCAATAACTGGGGGTAGGGAGGTGGCTTGTAGCCAGTAGCCAGGTAGAGAGGTAGCTGGGTGGGTAAGTAGCTAAGAATCTAAGTGATGGGAAATGAAGATATTATCTGAAGTCTATTTTATATTCTCAATTTTTTGATGCTTCTGAATCTTCTGAATCTATTGTAGTTTTTGTATCTTCTGTTGTTTTGTATAACCCTCATGTCTGCCTTCTTGCTAAATAGACTATAAGTGTTTTTCTTGAGTAAACCTATAATATATGATATAATGTGTATGGTGACTGTCGGCAAATATTTTGCATTTGCTTTCGACTGTCGTCTGGTTCATTTACAATATTTCATTTCTCAGATAAAAACACCTGATTGCAAAGCCAAAAACTTTCTGATCAGGTGTTTTTATTTTACACCAATTCTTCAGCGTGGGGTTAAAAGTGAACGCTCAGCTTTTGACACTATGCACTCCCTTGATGGGCATCTCGCTACGCGCGAATGTCTGTCTCGAAGCACTGGGAGGAAGAGGAGGTAGAAAGGAAATAAAAATGAAAAAAATTCATCAATTCCAGCTTGTAGCTGGAATTGTTTTGAGTCTGCTCCTCCTGGGAGCAGTTGCCATGTCGATCCACTCGGCAACGAGTGGTGCGACAGCTAGCAGCCGGCAGGCTGTCAGTGGGCAGGCTACGTCCATCCCGACTTCGACTCCCTGTGGGGAGTCGAGTTTTCGGGACGAGATTCCGTGTTACGACACGGATCTCCGGGGCGACCAGAGGGCACCAGTAAACACGCTGGTGCTGGTGGCAGTGTTGGTGGCGATATTCGCCATCATTGCACTGCCATTTATGGCAGCTTAGCCCGGCAAACGAGACAGCTGATATGCTGTGCTTCCAGTATGATTGGTTGTCTCGTTTGTTTTTTTCTTTCTTTTCAATTTTACTACTATCCCGGCGATATTTTTCCTTGTATTATCCTATAATAAATGGTATACTGATTGGTCGGAGGTGGAGGTATAGATATATCGTTTCTGTACTCTCATGCCTCTGACACGCACGTTTCCATAGTGTTTCTCCTGAAGTTCCCTAGGCACAAATGTTGTGAGAATTTGATTCTCATAAGATGTGTGCTTAGGGGGAACAATTATCCTTTTTCTCTTCGGTGTATACGTGGCGCTGCACACCACATCCTGCTATACACTTACCCATAGTCGCGCCCTGCGACACGAAGCGTGAGTTTATACTCAAAAAACAACGAATATCTGAGTTTTTTGGGTATACGAAGAGAAAAAAGAAAGGAGAACAAAAAAATGAAAAAATTCTTCCCATTCAGGGAGATTTTTTGGAAACTTGGCATGGCAGCAGCGGCCGTCGGTATCGTGCTGGCGATTGCCGCTGGCCATCTCGAGTTTCTCATTTGGCCTGCGGCCATCTTCATTGCAGCTCTGGTGCTGCACTGGAGGGGTCAGTAGGCCAACGAGACAGCATAAATGCTGTGCTTCCAGTTTTTGTGTTGTCTCGTTTTGTTTTTTTATATTGGGTAGTCAGGTAGGCAAGTGGCCAGGTAGGTGAGTAGCCAAGAATGAAGAGAGCTGATCTAATTGTTTGAAAACAAATTATTTGTAGATTGCCGCGTCACCTCTGACAAGTCTTTTCTGTTCCTCGCAATGACAATTTTTTACCTCGACACTCGAGGCCCGAATCTTTTATCTTTTATCTCTTATCTCTTATCTCTTATCTCTTATCTCTTATCTGGCTTGCCCTTTACGTTCTCAGTTCTTGGTTCTATGTTCTATGTTAGCTCGCCCTTCGACTCACCCCGCCAAGGCGGGGTTCGCTCAGGGAATAATTTCTTCCTGGTCCCTGGTCACCGGTTTCTTAATTTTGCTTGCCTATACGTTCTTAGTTCTCGGTTCTTGGTTCCCAGTTGCTTGCCTATACGTTCTTAGTTCTAGGTTTTTAGTCCACTGTAATTTTTGTTCCAAGTTACATGATTTTGGCCTTCGATCGAGTCAAACTCGACTCAGGCAATAATTTCCCCTGGCCTCAAATCACTAGCCCCTTTCTCCTGACACTTTTGACACCTGATGCCTGACGCTTGACGCCTGCGCTCCCTGGTCTCTAGTCCCTTTACTACTGACGCTTTTGACACTTTTGAAACTTTTGACGCTTTTTTAGCTTTAATTCGAAACACCTGCTTCTCTAAATCAGCCTTCCTCCAGGCAGCAGAAGGCTCAATAGAAACTGTATGACTGGGCTGATGAGTCTCGTCATGGGGGAGGTGCCACCTATCGGCAACAAGAGAAACATGAGGAATATAAATCCGTAGCGTTCAAGTTCGTACCACTGGCGAGACTGCTCGTCTGAGAGAAAACCTCCTACTATCTTGAAGCCATCGAGAGGGTGAACAGGCACTAGGTTAAATATAGCAAGCACGACATTTGTAAACATAAGCTGATGGACGAGCGTGACAAAAACCTGGATGACCAGTGGGGTAGCGCTGTTTGTGAGATTGAGGCTGGCATTTATGTGTAGTATTACTGAGCAGATGACTGCAAGTATGAGATTGCTCAGTGGCCCTGCAAAAGAGATGATGGCACTATCTCGCTTGGGATTGCGTAGGTTGTAGGGATCAAAAATGACAGGCTTACCCCAGCCAAAGCCTACGATCAGCATCATGACAGTCCCCAGAGGATCCAGGTGCTTGAGTGGGTTGAGACTTATGCGGCCCTGGAGCCCAGGTGTGGGGTCTCCGAGGCGGTCGGCAGCATAGGCATGGGCAAACTCGTGTATCGTGATAGCCACCACCAAACCTACTGCCCAAAACACAAAACTAAGTGGATCATTGAATAAAGTACCCAACATGTGGTATAGTATACAGCAGTGAAGCGAAGTTTAGTAGCTTAGCGGGTTAGAAGCTTAGAATTGGCATAAAGGAAAACTAAGCCTCTAAACTTCTAAGCCTCTTTTAATTTTATGGCATATCGATGTGATCTTTGTGACAAAAAGCAATCAGGCGGACGTTCCCATACCCATCATACCGGTGTGGCGGGAGGTCAGTGGAAAAAGCGTGCACAGACCACGCTTCGTACCTTTAAGCCAAATCTGCATATGATTTCTCTTCCTATCAATGGTGCAGTTACGCGTGTCAAAGCCTGCACAAAGTGCATTAAACGCATAAAGTTTGACCTCAAAAAGAAAACAGAAGCTTCTGTAGTTACTGTAGCATAAAGTAGGTTTTGTAGTCTTTCTATCGTTGAGAGTCTTTCTCCATTGTTCAATTGTTTCATTGTTCCATTGTTATAAGCGCATTTCTCCATGAGGTCACATCTGTAATTCTGTAGTGTTAGGGCTTTCTATTTAGGTTGTATTGCTTCATTGCTCCATTGTTCCATTGTTGTAGGCACATTTTTTTATGAAGTTAGTGGTGTAATTCTGAAGTTTATTTGAAATTACATAGTTCTATTGTTTTATTGTTCCATTGTTGTTGGAGTTGGGTAGGTTTTTTCGTGTATTTTAGTTTTTTTTGAAAACTGCGGGATTAATAGTATTTGCAATTTATACTGTAAATACCTAAAATAGCCCGTTATATGCAAAAATACCTGGCTCTTCGTGACATTGATGCGTACCGGATGGCATTACAACTTTCAAATCTTGTTTGGAAGCTCGTTCTCGGGTGGGATTATTTTTCAAAAGATACTGTAGGAAAACAACTCGTGCGGGCTGTAGACTCAATTTCAGCAAATATCGCTGAAGGCTTTGGGAGGTATACCAAAAAAGATAAGATCAATTTTTATCGGTACAGTTATGGTTCTATAAAAGAATCACATGATTGGATATTAAAATCAAAATTACGGGGACTGATAAACGAAACGGAGTATGACCAACTGAATGCAGTGCTTCAGCAGTTACCAAAAGAACTCCATGGGCTCATCAAATTTACGGATTTAAAATTGACTATTTAAGTAAGTGTGGCCCTAACAATGGAACAATCCCAACAATGGAACAATAGTGTATTGTTTATTGTCTTGTGGGACAGATGAAGGCTTCGCAGCCATCTTCCATTCGCTTATAGTCCCATTTGCCACCTGGACAGTCCTCAGCTCGAGGCATCATGGCGGGTGTAGGACATATGCCCATGGCGCGACTACGAAGATCTTTAGCTACACCATTCATGGCAGACATGAGGATAACAAGCAAAAGTAGTGCGAGTGTCAGAAATATGATGAAGTTCCAAGATGCGAGGTCGTTTGCTCGAACCGAAGATTTATTTAATGTGATTTTTTTGGTTGCCATAGTTTTTTTATTCCTTCTCTATTCAGAGTACGGTAAGAGTCTGGGGGGTGTCAAGAGGGCAGGGGTAGGGGAGGTTTAGAGGCGTAGTTATTTAGAAGCTTAGTAATCCGAGTTTCGAGTTTCGAGCCTCGGGTGTCGAAGTAAAAAATTGTCATTGCGAGGAACGAAAGGGTTTGCATAAGTGACGTGACACGGAACGTCTGATGTTCCACGTCTGACCTGTGGTGGCAATCCAAATAGAGGGTTAGAAGCTTAGTTATTTAGAGGCTTAGGAAAAGTCGTTTGCCGTTTGAAATTGGACGATGGACGAGTTTTGGTCTTTGAATTTGAGATTTGTTTTGTATTGTCATGCTGAACAAGGTTTCAGCATCAGAACGATTAAAAATATTTGTTATTAATGGTTGTTTTGAACTTAATGTCATTGCGAGGAGCAGAATAGGCTTGTTGGAAGTGACGCGGCAATCTATACATAAAAGCGTAATGGCTTCGCTGTTTAGAAGCATAGTAAATTCCAAAGATTGCTTTTTTTGGGATTAGCGATTAATGTTGGGCGTATGTAGCTACTGGAGGATATTGGTGTGATTTGATTGTTTTGACAGTGAACGAAAGGTGTGTGTATTAAACCAAGATCAGTAGAATATAGCGTTTATCAGGAATATATGAAAGACTTTCAAATTTAGCGTTGTAGTCTCGTTATATTTACTACAGGTGGTTTGCCTGGGGTCATCAAAACATCGACATATAAACCCAACTCAGGTGCACCTCCTTGAATTGATGACCTATCATCACTAAATTGAGATGGTCGTCGTGTGGCTCCAAATTCTAAACCTGATGCTGATAGCTCGTCGACGGATTCTGAGGGTATGGCTAAAAAATTGGTATCCGTATCTAGATGTATAAATTCACCAACTGGACCTTCAGAAGTGCTTCTGTATCCTAATGCTAATTGGTCAGAAAGGTTTATGCGCAAATGATCAACTTTACTTGCTAATACTAATCCGGCAGCAACAATTGTAGCTCCAGCGGCCTTAAGAAGATACTCGTTTTGGGCGGATGAGATACAGCTTCTACAACATTTGAAGATAATTTATTAACATGTGTCGAAAGTCTTTCGGAAAAGCTAGGTTGTGGGCCATATTCACTCATAACACTTATTATATCATTATAGGTCTATTTTGTCAAGTGGTTTAAGAACTTTTTGAGTCTGAATTGAGGCTAATATACACGGTAAAAAGTAGATTCAAAGCGGTACGTTTTTTATGATGTATGCCTTTTAAAGGTAAATCTCGAGTGTTGATCCACGAGTTTTGGTATATTTCTTGTTTGAGCGAGGACACTTCAGACTCGGGTAGTCGAAGGGCAAGCTAACAAAGAACCGAGAACTATGAGCTAAGAACGTCTAAAACTAACTACGAAGAACTAAGAACGACTAAGGTAAGCAACTTAATGCTGCAAGGTGAGACCTTGCGGAACGCTATATGATTACATCTTTATAGGCAGCTTTGAATTGTTTCCATGAGGTCGGGTTTTTTCCTTCCAACTGTACATTGTCTAGAATGAGGTTATTTGTATCCAGGTGAGCTGAAAGAATTTTGAGACGTTTTATATCTCCTTGCTCTTTGCTGTTATCCATTTTCCATTTTCTATTTTCCATTTTCCATCCTACCTGTGTCCACACACCTGGCCAGGGTGAGAGGGCTCTGATAGCACGGTCGAGAAATACGGTAAGTGGTGTAGAAAGGACTATAGAAGGGTCGTATTTATGGAGTTTTTTCAAAATTGCTTCACCTGCCTTGCCGGCAGTCAGGTTGCTCAATTGTTCCATTGTTGTGCTGCAATTTGGTTGAATAGATTCTTCTATAATCTCCCATGGAAAATATCCATCATCGCGCTTGAGTCTGCTGGCGTAGGTGGATGCTTTTTGATCTTGTGGAACGCCCTGTGCCAGGGAGGCATCAATATTTTGTAACACGTTTATGAGTAATTCTGTTCCTGTGGTGAACAAATTTGTGCGGGTGGGGTCGGGAAGTGCGTCGGAAACAAGTTCAACCTTTTGTTGGGCTATAATTTTTCCCGTATCAAACTGTTCCTCAACAGTCACAACAGTGACCCCCGTGTGGGAATCTCCTGCAAGGATTGCCCAGGGGACAGGATCTGCGCCTCTCCAGCGAGGCAGAAGCGAGGGATGAACGTTTAGACCACCGTAAAGGGCCTTTTTAAGTACTGCTGCAGGTATTTTTTGGCCGTAACTGGCACTGATGACGATTTCGTATTCAAGAGAAGCTAGTGTTTGAACAACATCATTTTCATCCAGATAATTCCATGCTTTAGTAGGGTCGCTTGCAAATGAGTGTACGGGTATGCCGTGTACTTTCCCAAACGTTTCTACAGGTGTCGGAGAAATGATTTGTCTGCGGCCAACAGGACGTGGGGGTTGGGTGACGAGAGCTGCAATGTGAAATGGTAAACGGGAAAGGGGAAATTGAGTAAGAGTGTCAAGGATGATCACCGAGTCAGTTGTAGAGCCGAAGAAAAGGATGTTCATGAAAGGTAGTATAGAAGATTAGAGGCTTAGTTCATAGTAGCTTAGTAGAGGCCTAGTAGATGAGTCGTATAGAAGTTTAGAGGCTTAGGTCATAGAAGCTTAGAAAATGAGTAGTTAGTAGCTTCGTTGATTGAAGGTTTATAATTAATGGAAATTACTACGCCTCTAAGCTTCTAAGCCTCTTATTTTAACTCAATCTCTTCTAGCTCCTCTTTACCATCTTTGTCGTAGACAGTCTGGTAAAACTTGCCTTTTTGCTCCAGGACTCTGCTGGTGAAAAGCCTTCCATTGAGGTGGTCTGTTTCGTGCTGGATGATCGTGGCAAAAAACCCTTTAAAATCCTCGGTGTGTTTGGTACCAGTTTCGTCTTGAAATGTTAACGTCAACTGTGGTGCGCGTCTGACATGGCCCCAAATTTTGGGAATAGACAGGCAGCCTTCGAGTTTGCTTTTGGATTCTGCATCGCCCTCAGTCATGGATTCTATGACGGGATTGATAAAAACTCTGATGGCATCCTTTTCACGGGGTCTTGTGATAAATATTTGGAGTGAAAGTCCCACTTGGGGAGCTGCGAGCCCCACACCTTTGGGGTTAGTGGTGTGGATAAGCGTATTTTTCATATCCTCAAGGATGCGCAGTAGCTTTTTGTCAAAGTTTATGACGGGAATGGCAACGGCATTGAGAACTGGATCTGGGATTGTGACGATGTGGCTCATGTGGAGTGATTATAATACGAAAATGGACGAGCGTGTAGGGGGAATGAGGGGGTAGACAGTAGGAAGGTAGCCAGTAGCCGGTAAGGGGTAGACAGTAGGAAGGTAGCCAGTAGCCGGTAGCTTGTAGCCAGGTAGGCAAGAATTTACTGCTTTGCCATCAAGGCTTTAAACTGGGCATCGTTGGGGTCTATGGTCGTCAAATATTTATTCAGTACCGCTTTGCCCTCGGCGGTTTGTTTGGCTTCATCAAGGAAGAGGTAGAGGGCATAGTAGGCATCTTTGTAATTTGCTTTGAGCGTTATAGCCTGATTCAGATAGTCTATGGCTTTTTGACTGTTGGAACGTCTCCCCTCGAGGACTGCCAAATTGTACAAAATTTTGGGGTCAGTTGGGGATAATTTATATCCCTGTTCCAGCGCGTCTATGGAATTTGCAAAATAAGTAGGATTAGCCTCTGCTACTGCATAATACACTTTCGTCCGTGTTTTCCAAAAATTTACGTTTTTGGGACTTATAGAGAGGGCTTTATCTGAGCTTGCAACAGCAAGTTCTAGAAGTTTTGCGGCGTCTGTGGCGTTTCGGTTTTGGAGGGCTATACTTGTCAGTCCAGCATAAGAAGTAGCAAGCTCATCGTAGTAGAGTGGTTCAAATGGGGAGTATGCAAGTGCATCCGAGATCTGCAGTTGTGCTTGAGCATACTGTCCATTGCGGTTATAGCGGTACCCTGACGCAAACATCGTGTCAGCATGCCAGGTGATAACCAGAGCAAACAGCGATCCCGTGCCAAACAATATAGTACAGATATACATTATAGGTACTATGAAATTGGGAATACGGACAGTGATGACTTTTTTATGGGGTGCATCTGAATTTGGTTTGTGAGCTAGGATAAAAATCATCGCAGGAAACAAAAACAAAAAGAGTTGTACAATCACAACAGAAAATCCAAAAAAGTTCGTAACGAGTATTGACAGCCATCCTGCCACAAGTGCAATTTCAAGTATATGTGTTGAATGTGCGTCTAGGAGCAGGAGTTGTACATCTTTAGGTTGGAGTGGTTGCGGTACGTTTTGAACAGACTTTGGTAGCTCTGATGTCTGTGCGTTTACTAGAGAACTATAGTCTGTATTTTTTCTGGTTCCTATGTGCCACAGGTACCACAAAATAAATGTAAAAATGATGGCCATGTATGAGCTTATGCCAAATGCACCAGTGGTTGTGAGAAAATTGAGGTACTCATTGTGGGCTTTGTTGTAGAGAAAATCCCATTCGCTTGTGAGGTTATGTCTGGCAGGTTTGTGTTGAAAAAAAGCAAATGCAAATGTCTCCGTACCCGTGCCTATGAGTATCGTTTTTGTCGTTTCTTTCCATGCACCTATGGCTGCTTGCCAGACAAATCCGCGAATGACATCAGAGCCGCTTACGCCTCCATCAAGGAGAGCGGAGCCTTCGCTTCCTGGTTGAGGTAACGGCTGGGTATCTGTGGGTGTGGAGGTTTGGGGGGTAGTTTGAACCTGTTTTGAGGCAACCATGCGTCCTATGCCTGCCAGCGAGACATAATTGTCAATTTGTGAGACATTGCTACCATGAAAAAAGATAAAAACTGCAGATAATGCGATAAATGAACCCAATACTATTCCACCTGCTTTTTGTAATTTTTGTTGGATAAATATATATACCCAAAAGACGCTTTCACTTAAAATGAGCGCCACCAGTCCGGATCGAGAGCGAGTAAATATAATGACTGCAAAGAAAAACCAACTTAATATTATCCATACTAGGGTATAAAAAGATATAGGAAACGTGGCCTTTGTCGTAGTTTTGATCGTATCTCGTAAATAGCTACGAATTCCAAATGCTTGTATGATAGGCACTAACGCTATTAAATACGCTGCCAGCCAATTGGGTTGTCCTAGTGTGGAAAAAACGCGACTTTGTACGTCTTGGACCCATATAGATTTGTCTATCCCAAGTCTTTCTAGAAATCCATAAAACGCTACTGCCACAGCTGTCCAGATAATAAATTTAAGTGTATAAGTGACATGCGTACTGGAACGTGTACCTATGGGCGTTTGTATTTTTTTGACATGCGTAGATTGCACCGCGCTTGCTTCATCTTGACCTAGTATTGTGACAAACGCCCAATAGAGAACTGCATAGCAGAGGAGTGACCACATCCCGCCATTGAATCTACTGTAGTACCCAAACCATGAGACATGCGGATCGATCGAAAACCAACTACTTACGAGTTGGGACACGAGAAAGGCGATGATCGGTATATCTAGTGGAGTGCGACGAAAAGCAAAAGTGCGATCAGCTAATCCTTTTATAATCCATGCTGAAAAGACAATAGCTGTCACGGCATAGGTGACCATCATCTTGTTGTACTCAAAAAGTTCGTAATTTATGGGTGTGAGGATGATGGGAACGATCACAAACAGACTATAAAAAGTCCACCGAATGATACTGGAGCACCACTGTGATAGTGACATAGAAAAAGTATACCATGCCCACAGAGTGTGGGAAGGAGTGGAAATTTATATGCTAAATATATCCTATAATTTATTGATATTTTAGATATTATAGGTTAAAATTCTTGTATATGAATTGTGTGAAGCCTATCATGTCTGCTCTCGCAGTTGGTACTTTTGCATTGGGTGCGTATACTGCACTGCGTGGGCCAGAAGGTGCACCAATCGTATTGCCGCCAGCGGAAGCGGCACTTACACAGATGCCTCAATATACTGGCTCCTGTATACGATCAGATATTCCAGATATTATGCCAAATATACGAGTGGCTGGGTTTGACATGGTGCGAATTGCTGGATCGTGGGAAAGTCTCATGGATCCAGATTCACAATTTCGCAGGGCACTTGATGCTGCCAAACGAAATGATCTGACACCACTCATCGTCCTTGCACCAGACTTTGAGGTACAGCAAACAGATATAGACGCGATGGTGGGTATGCTTGAGAGTTATTACGGCTTTGGGAAAGGATATATTGTAGAGGTTGGAAATGAGGTGGATGTACAGGGATACTGGATGAGGGTAGAAACATCAGAAGACCTAGGTCAGATAGGGTTGTATGCAGATTTTTTTAAACGAGTTTTTGATGCCTATCAGCAAATAAACCCACAACGCGAAATTATTGTTGGTTCGTTGTGGGAGACAAAATTACAACGAAAATTATTATATGAACTTGCTATCAGAAATGTACCGATTGGTGCACTACCGTATGCATTTCATGCATATAATTCAAAGGCAGAAATTGCCGGACGATTTGATGAAGTAAAAGGCGCATTAGATGAGTATCTTGTCCCAAGAAGAATATTCATGACAGAAGCTGGGTATCCTCTGGATCAACAAGGGAATGGTTTGTTGTCACTTATAAAATTTGCTCGACAATCAGATGTAGGCTTACCAATATGTGCACACGAGGCAAATCCATATAGTGAATGGACTATTGAACGACATTTTTGGCCTTCACTTGCTAGCGCAATGGAAACTAAGCCGTAACTTGGGATTTTAATTATATGTTATAGGATTTTCGTGTTATAATTATTTGTTCTTAACACACGTAATATGGCATTTGTTGAAAATATATTATTACTTTTGGGTAAGGGTACTAAAAAAACAGTTGAAGGTGCTGGAAAAGTCGTCAGGAAATATCCAGTACCATCTACTGTGGTTGCTCTGGGGATAGGTATTGCAGGGTGGTTTGGTCTCCAATCAGAAGAGTCACAAAATGTAGTGTTGACTCCAGAGGCTCCTGCTGCTCAGTCTGCACCTATTATGCCAACGGCGATCGAAAATGATGGCGCTGTTGTGGTGCCTTATGATGTGGTGAGTGCACATCCAGCCACAGCGTATTTTACGGATAAAGCATGGGGTATATATGCTCAAACTGGTGATGATCCATGTGATAATTTTGTTGACGGAACTACACCAAAGGGAGAAGAGGCTGGTAAATCAGGTGCTGTATGCATCGGTAAAGATGATGAAGGTAATAGTTATTTTTTTGCTTTGGATGCAGGTGGTGGAGTAAGGGATTTAATTGTAGAACGACCAGCAAATATTCCATAAAATTATTAATTCTGTTGCATATTGGTTAGCTTTTGTCCCAGATTGATATTTCATCATGCTGAGTAAATATATACCAATAATGTATTTATAAATATTAGGACTCATAGTAGGAGATAAAAAATAATTCTATGAAAGAATGGACAGAGAACAGAGGGGAAGATATATTTTTACAAGAACAATTTGTTCTGGATAGGACATTGCTGCCCGGTCTGAGATCTATGCGTTTTGTCGGGCCGTTTGATGGCACGAATTCGTTAATAGTTGCTGAAGATGAGGGAGAACGTCGTGATGTTGAGATGTATATATTACCAGATTTGCAGAGATTAAATTTTAGGGTATATTCTGGATTTGAAATACGCTTGGGTGAAACTGGATATTTAGTACCTCATGATGCATATGAAGTTATTATAAAGTTATGGGATTCAAAATAAATTGAGATTTATCTTGTGCTATGTTCGTCTAAGATAAAATTGAGAATTTTGTGTACTAGGTAGTTTAAAAGATATTTATTGAATAACTGTCTCAAAAATCTTCGTGTAGTTGCTTCGATAAGTTGCTAATTAATTGCTTGCTGTT
>CAZPNL010000035.1:10641-16035 GCA_964588145.1 uncultured Gammaproteobacteria bacterium | reverse complement strand
ATTTATGAGCGGAGCATGGTTATTGCCTGAGCCGAGTCTGACTCGGTCGAAGGCCACAATAGCAATGAACCAAGTACTGAGAACTTAGAACGTCTAGTGCAAGGAAATATGAACCAAGAACCCAGAACGACAACGTCTAACGCAAGGAACTAGGAATCAAGAACCGAGGACTTAGAACGTCAAGGGCAAGAGAGATAAATTTAAGAATATAGAATATCGCGTTGTCATTGCGAGGAGTAGTTTGGATTTGCGGAGGTGACGTGACGCGTCTGACGCGTCGTGACAATCTAAGCAAGTTGTAAAGTTCGCAAAGTTTATAAAGTTATAAAATTGGAAAGATTTACTGTCTGAGCGACAGTCGAAGACAAAAAAGGTCAGACTAAATGATAAGAAGGTCGGACCTTTGCATTAAAGGTCCGACCTTAAACTGTAGGTCTGACACATTTATTCATACATCTATTTGGCACCTAGGATTTCATACAAAAATCGTATATTGTTATATATCTAAACGATGAGAACTCATTTTGCATGAAACCATATCTCGAAAAATCATGGATTGATCCGCGGATCACTGTTGGAAAGTCAGCTATACATGGCACGGGCATGATCGCCACAGCCCCCATCAAAGAAGGAGAAAGGGTCATGATCTGGGGTGGCACAGTCGTAAGCCGCGTAGACTATGAATCTGTATGGGAACAATTTCACAATGCCTCAGTCATCCAAATAGATGAGGAAAACTACCTAGCACTCCCCATCACGATCCCCGAGACTATAGATGTCCACCTCAATCACTCGTGTGACCCAAACACGTGGCTCGTGGATGAGGTGACCATAGTCGCCAGACGCGATATCAAAATGGGTGAAGAAATCACCCTTGATAGTGCCACCTGGAATGATGATGAGAGCGAGGAGTACTCAGACAATGACCTCTGTACTTGTGGTAGCCCTCTCTGCCGTACATTTATTAAAGCCACAGACTGGCATAACCTAGAACTGCAAAAGAAGTATGCTGGGCACTTTTCTCCGTATTTGGCAAGAAGAATTGCAGAATTAACAGAACAATTAAAAGTGTAGAATATCACTCTTTACTAAAATCACTATTTTTTACTTTTTTACGAGCAAAATTTTATTTAAAAAGTTTTCAGGCTAGATTTTCTGAAAAATAAATCCTGTAAGATTAAATTTGTTTATGAGATCTACAAATTTGTCTATAACAAAAACATGCGTTATTGCGGATTGCGGTACTTTAAAAATCATTTGGTCTTTTAGCTTTTGTTCATGAAAGCAATATTTTTTTATAAACTTGATCCTATTGCTATCTTTAAAGTATGCAATATCAGACAAGTGCGTATCCAATACATCGATAACATTTGTAACATTGTATGCAACATACGCATCCTCATCTGAATGCAGCTCAAGAAACTCTCCATATCTATCGATAAATGGTCTCAAACATTCAGTTGCCCTATCGCTAAACACGGGTACATGACTTGTGAGATATGGAAAATCAGATTTTGGCCTCTTCTGATCTGCAGCGTTTTGAAAAATAACTTCTACACTTATGGGGCGCCAACTTGATTTCATTGGCGTACCTAAAAATTCTCGTAAGACATTCCAATCACCGGCATGAATTGTAGTGAGGTTTTGATACTTATTACAATCTGATTTCAAATAATAAATATTCATTTTCTATATGATCTCATTTTTATGCATTTGCCTAATTAATCATAGATACGTCTGCTTTAGTGAACTATTTATTGTCAAACTTGGCACTTTTAAGTTCGTCTTAAAATGAAATCTTGACCTTTGATCAAACTTTTCTATCACTTGGTCTGACCACTATTGGGCCTTCGATTCCCTCAGGCAATACACTTGTCCCATTCCTAGAATCGTAAATCTTATATTCTAAATCACTTTTAATTGCTTATTCCTTGCTCTAGACGTTCTTAGTTCTAAGTTCTCGGTTGAATGTTATTGATACCTTCGACCGAGTCAGACTCGGCTCAAGCAATAGGCATT
Organism: uncultured Gammaproteobacteria bacterium; assembly: GCA_964588145.1. GTDB lineage: Bacteria > Patescibacteriota > Microgenomatia > UBA10105 > UBA927 > CAZPNL01. The sequence goes on along the minus strand of CAZPNL010000035.1, from coordinate 14,016 downwards.
ACCTATTCCTAAATCGCAAATACAGTAACCTAACTTCTAATTTTTTTGCTCCTTGTAATGGCAATTTTTAATCGTTCTGATGCTGAAATAAATCCAGCATGACGTATTTGAGCAATCGTCATCCTGAACTTGCCCGCCTTGCCGTAGAGGCAGGATTCAGGATCAGCATTATTGTTCTGATGCTGATTGGTCTGTTAACGAATAAATTCAGCATGACATTATCCAGTGATTCTCGAAGCTAGAAACTCCAAAACTTTTGTTTCTAAACTTCTAAATAACTAAGCTGCTACGCCTCTTTATTTAGATTGCCACGTCACCTTCACTGATCTCATCTGTTCCTCGCAATGACAAGCGAAAATCTCTATTCTATATTCTCTGTTCTAAACAGGTTTACTTTTCTCAGATTGCTTCGTCGCATTCGCAGATCCATACGGCTCCTCGCGAGTGACAACGCGAAATTCTCTATTCTCTATTCTCAAAAATCGTATCTTTTATCTATTATCTTGCTTGCCCTAGACGTTCTAAGTCCTAAGTTCTAGGTTCTCAGTTGCCCTGTCTACTTTCCCATCCTGAGCCCAAGAAACTTTTGAATGAGAGTATTTGTGGAGGCGTCGTGGATTTGACACTTGGTATTGTCCATAAACTCGTTCGTAATATTTGTTGCAAGTTCCTTGCCTAGTTCCACACCATACTGATCAAATGAGTTGACACCCCAGAGCACTCCCTGCACAAATACTTTGTGCTCGTAGAGGGCTATAAGTTGGCCAAAAGCCCTCGGGGTGAGCTTGTCACCTAGTATGACTGTTGAGGGCCTGTTGCCTGCAAATGTCTTGTGGGGCACTAGCTCCTCTGGTACCCCTTCTTTTCGAACCACGTCACTTTTTTTGCCAAATGCGAGTGCTTCTGCTTGCGCAAGCATATGCGCAATGAGCCTATGGTGATGGTCTCCCACCGATATCAACGGATTTGCATAAGCGATAAAGTCTATGGGTACAATCTGTGTCCCTTGGTGGATAAGCTGCATGGCAGAATGTTCATAGTTTGTTCCAGTACCGCCCCAGACGATCGGAGACGTCGCGTGGTCTACCCAGCTGCCGTCTAGACGCGCCGACTTCCCATTGCTTTCCATATCCACCTGCTGGAGATGTGCAGCCATACGATGCAGATACATTTCATATGGGATGACAGCGTGGGTTGCGGTATTGAAAAAATTGATGTACCAAATCCCCAGAAGTGCCAGGATGACAGGTGCATTTTTCTCCAGAGGCGCTGTCAAAAAATGTTGATCCATGTGTGCAAAACCTGCCTGCATCTCCTCAAATCTCTCTGGGCCAATGGCAATCATGACAGGCAGCCCTATGGCACTTGTCAGTGAGTAACGGCCTCCAACCCAATCCCAAAACTCAAAACAGTTTTCTAGAGCTATGCCGAATTTTTTCACGAGCTCCAGATTGGTAGAAAGAGCCACAAAGTGATGGCTAACGGATGCATCCCCAAGCTTGTCCGTAACCCACTTGCGTGCACTAAATGCATTGGTCATGGTCTCGTCTGTGGTAAACTTTTTGGAGGCGACTATAAAAAGCGTGGTCTCTGGATCAATATCTCGGATTATTTCGTGAAAGTGCGTACCATCGACATTACTCATGAAGCGGATCGAAATATCTCTATTGCTGTACCATTTGAGTCCTTGGTAGGCCATCAGTGGTGACAAATCCGAGCCACCGATACCGATATTGACAACCGTTTTGATAGTTTTTCCCGTAGCCCCTTTCCAGGCACCACTACGCACCTGGTCTGCAAGTTGATAGAGTCTATTTTTTACCTCAAGGACCTTTGGCAGGACATTTTGCCCATCCACAAAGTACTGCTCACCTGCACTTGCGCGTAGCGCCATATGGAGCACCGCGCGGTTTTCTGTGGTATTGATCTTTTCTCCGGCAAAAAGCGCTCTCCGTCTCTCAACAAGTCCTGCCTCTTTTGCTAAATCAAGCAGTAGTGCCATAGTTTCCTGCGTGATGCGGTTTTTGGAATAATCTATGTAGTAGTCGCCTACCTGAAGCGAAAAGTCACGGGCACGTGCCAGATCCTGATCAAACCACTGACGCAGATGCTGGCCGTTAATGGCTTGATAGTGCTCCTTGAGCTTGTGATAGGTAGGTAGGGTAGTTAGGCTCACACGTAGGTCCTTAAAAGCACTGCTTTTGCAGAAATAGGCACTATACTATATGTAGCTACATCCCAAGGCACAAAGGCACTGTGGCCTGCGGTGAGTGTCACAGCACCCCCTGGTCCTACTACCTCCACGGTTCCTTCACGCACCCAAAGATGATCATAGGAGCCGCCCACATTCATCTCTCTCTTGGTAGAAAGATGTAGCTCATCGAGACTATAAAAGTCTGATTTCATGAGATTTTCGCCCGATGGCGTGATCAAATGTCCTGAGAGCTCATTGTATACAGGGTCTGGGTTGATATTTGCAAAATAGTCCTCAATCGTCAGCGTGCGGACCGTGCCATCATCTTTAAATTTTCCTTGGTCAAAACTGCGCAGGGTACAATAGTCGTCTTTGACATCCCGTTGCACTTCATACACATAATTGCCCCATGGCTGTGGCTCATACTCTTGCCAACTGTGATGCAGCTCTCCACCGGATAGATCTACAAGGGTATGCTCTGGAACTATATGAAAATTCACATACTGATGCGGGTTTTCTTTTGTGATAAACGCACCTGCCTTAGCCTTTGCATCAGACAAACTAAGAGTCCCTTTTTGCACTTGATCTGAAAGTTCATGCATATAGGCATCAATCCACACACAACAGGCTTTATAGTCAGCTACTTTCGTATCTTTATTGACACCAAGTGTCACGGCTCCAGCTTTCAAAAAGTACCAACTCTCGGGCTTGGCTTTCCAGCGGGCAGTCTCTCGGTCCATCCGGACATGGAGTTGAAACGAGTTGCCCATAGCCTGAGTAAATTTGATCAGGAGTAATCGTTCTTTTTGTGCATCCACAACGTTTGGGCCAAAAATATTTTTCTCATTTCCCCGCGCAAGCTGCGCCAGGGAGTATCCGGTAACTGCACCTTCTGGACCAAACTCTGGGAGACTACTATCTGTCATTTCTACTATTTGTGTCCCGTCGTAGAGCTCGTAGGATTGGCCGATCTTTTTTCCCTTCACATCTGGACGGTCTTGCCAGCCCTTGTGTTCACCGATAAGAGAGCCACCCCAGGTGGGCTGCTCGTATAACTTTGGCGCGATCAGATATGGTTTTTTTTGAAGTTTCATATTTTATACATTTAATATTTTATCCCTGTGTAGATTGCTTCGTCACTTAAGCAAATCACTGCTGTCCTCGCAATGACAATATACTTT
>CAZPNL010000035.1:0-10541 GCA_964588145.1 uncultured Gammaproteobacteria bacterium | reverse complement strand
ACGCCAAACATTTTTACCTACCTAACTTATTTTACTTCTACTTCCCCCCTCAAACTCTTCATTTACGTTTATCTCAATGTGTTTCTCATCACACTTTATTCTAATGCTGCGGTGTTAACCCCGTGGCTAAAATCAATTTCCTTGAGTGCATGCAATATAGTATTGACCTGACCTTTGAGTTTGTCATAGCCTGCTTGAGACTTAGACTCAAACTTGATGGTTAGGTATGGACCATTTTGACTTGCGCGAATGACAAGCATTTCCTCAGCAGTATCCATACGCACACCGTCAATCTCTACATACTTGGCATCTGGATAGAGCTTCTTTATCTCTCCCCCTATTTTCTGACTGACGACATCAAATTTGATGTCATCTGCACATCCTACCTTTATCTCTGGACTGCTCACATACTGAGGCAGCTTTGCAATCGCTTGCTTAAGCGTCTGCTTTGTGCGGGTCAGATATGCCAAGATCCGAAGTGAACCTATTGCCCCATCATCATGCCCATAAAAATTGTCCAAAAAGAAAAAGTGCCCTGAGAGCTCGCCCCCAAACACTGCATTTTCTTCTTTGACTTTTGCTTTTATAAATGAATGTCCTGTCTTCCACATGAGCGGACTCCCGCCCCTGGAACGAATGACTTCATCAACCTGCTTTGAACAAAGCACGTTATAAACAATTTTTGATCCAGGTAAATAGTCTAGGATATCTTGGGAAAAGAGTGAGACAAGCGTGTCATTCCAAATCAGACCCCCATGCCCATCGACTATACCTACTCTATCGCCATCACAATCGTAGGAAAACCCGAGATCAGCTTTTTCTTCGACAACTCGCTTGGCTAATCTGCGTTGTACATCACCCTCTGTAGGATCAGGAGTGCCTACCGGAAAATTACCATCCGGTGTGGTATTTTGCTCAATGACTTCACAACCAGCTTTACGTAAAATATCTGGCAAAAAAACCCCTGTTGTGGCAGCACAAGAGTCAACGACAACTTTAAATTTTCCGACATTTTCTACACGACGAAATACATCCTCTACATAATCAGCTTTAATGTCCTTTTGTATATGCTTCCCTTTGACATCTCGAGATTTGAACTTTCCAGACTGCACAAGATCTCTAAACTTTTTTATGTCATCAGTTTCCATAGTCTGTGAGAATCCGATACCTAGCTTAAAGCCATTGTACTCTTTGGGGTTATGTGAGGCTGTGATCATGATCATGCCACGTGTACGGAAATAATAGCAGCCAAAATAACATATTTGTGATAGCGTCATGCCTATGTCATATACTGTAATTCCAGCACTTGTTAATTCTCTAACTAAAATATCGCGAAAAGTAGGACTGCTTGTACGACAATCATATCCCACAACACAATCAAATATACGCCTTTCCAGAAGCCAAGTGGCATACCCTTTGGCTATCTGGCTGACTGTATCATCATTGAGCTCTGTTCCTACGATTCCCCTCAGATCATACCCGCGAAAAATGTGACTTGGCACCTGCATATATCCTCCTTTAAAATTACACACCTATAAATATCTGCTCGAGCAATTGGCGAAATGAAAACTGCGTATTTCCACTTTTGAGTGCGTACTCTTTTTCAAGTAACGACTCATATATATTTGACAACTGTACCATCGTAAAACCTCGTGCTTGTGTTGTCAAACGACCGTACTGCCATGGAGATATGCTACCAAGCGTGCCACCACTTGTGATGACAAGAAGCTGACGAATTCGTTTGACGACCATAAAGTACACAAGCTCCACAGCCTCATGTTCGAGTGCTTTGTCCAGTAAAAGCAAATTTTCTTTGACACGTGTGGGGTGTATGGCGTCGAGAAATGTAAAAAGGGTTGAGGATACTTTAAAAGGGAGCACAACTTTTTTGGGACCAAGCTTATCAATCGAGGCTTTTGATACTTCCTTATCTTCCCAAAGGATGATATCCACCGACGTGGATGCTTCAACAATAATACCAAGGACTTCCTCTGCGGCTTTTTTCTTGCGGCCCAATCCTGCAAAAAGGCGTTCAATGATAACAACTGTATCACTTCCAAATAAAGAACTTGATTCAAGCGCCTGATGCAGATCAGACAGTTCGAGTTTTTTGCCATCAAGCTCTCTGACTTCTTTTCCAACAGCTTTAGATTTCAGGTCAGTGAGCGCCTTTCGAGACTCCGTAATATTGTCACCGTGAAGAAGGGTTAACATAAGGTTACGCTACAGCTCCATCAAGCATTGCTTTGGCCTGCTTGAGCAAATCTGGATTTGTGTCACGATATCCCACACTTACTAAAGCTTCTTCAAAAGTTACCCATTTTGCCTCTGATATGCCTTCTTCTTTTTGTGGCACAAGCGTCTCAGATCCGGTGTACATATATACATAATATTGTACGGTTTTTTGGATTGTAGACTTACGTTTAAATGTGTATGTTATGGGTGGCAAAGCCCCCATAAATGTTAGGTTCGTGAGCCCGACCTCCTCTGCAATTTCACGTCTGGCGGTTTCCTCTGTCTCCTCATGTTTCTCAATCATACCCTTTGGAAACGTCCAACTGGCGTTCATGTCCAGAATAATGAGCACTTCAAGTGCCTGGCCAGACCGGCGAAATATGATCCCCCCTGCAGAAAATTCTGATTTCATATGAGAGTTATATCACAGGTTGTGAACATGAGGCTATGGGTGAATAAATCAAAATGTCAAAGCCCAAATGTCAAAACAATTTAGAATAAGTTCAAATGTCAAAGCTCAAATGACAAAACACGCGTCATGAGAGGCACAAATGGCAAAGCCAAAAATGTCAAAACGCTGCAAATCACAATCACCAAATGACAAATCACAAACAAATTCCAAATAACAAATTACAAATCTCAAACAAATTACAATCCGCCAGCTGGAGGAACAAATAAAAAACAATTCACAATGCCCAATGTCCAATACACAATATCACAGTGAAATCGTCATCCTGAATAGATTTAGGATCTAATAAGATACGTCATTCTGGCTTGTCCAGAATCCAATCTGTTCTAACCGTCATTCTGGCTTGTCCAGAATCTAATCTGCTAGTTATCCTGAACATTTTTTGAGGATCAGACGATTTCATTCATGTTTTTCTTTGAGCGATCCCGCCACCGCTGTGAGTCGAGAAGCACCTTGATCATAAAAGTTGTTGTTCTCGACATCGCCACGTCAAACGTGGCTTCGCTCGAACAAAAAACGAGCAATGGAACAATGGAGCAATTTCTCCCGAATCTCGAGGCCCGAAACTCGAAGCCCGTTTTTTCTTCAAACGTCAAACGATGTGTTTCTAACCTCTAGCCCCTAAACTTTAAACCCTAAATCCTCCCTTTGCCCTTCGACTCACCCCGCCAAGGCGGAGTTCGCTCAGGGAATAATATTACCCTTCCCAACGATCGGAAACCTAACAATGGAACAATGGAACAATATAACAATTTAGCAATTTAACCGTTACCGACCGAATCTCGATTCCCGACACTCGAAACTCGCTTCACCCCACATACTTCTTCCCCTTTAACTTCTCCGGCAACAAGCTCTCCCCTCCATACATTTCATACCCTTTCCCATATCCCAAGTCCTTCATGAGTTTGGTTGGAGCATTACGGATGTTTAATGGTATTGGTAAATTGCCGTACTTTTGCACGTCTGCGAGTGCCATTTGGAGTGCGTCATAGGCACGTCTATCCTTTTTGGCTTGGGCCAAGTACACTGCCCCAAATGCCAAGCTGATACCAGCTTCTGGATACCCTACTTTGTGACAGGCGTCAAAAACCCCATTTGCCACAACCTGTGCCGTGGGCTGGGCTAGTCCAATATCTTCGCTGGCAAATATCACCATGCGGCGGGCTATAAAGAGTGGATCCTCCCCAGCTGCAATCATCCGGGCTACATAGTACACGGAAGCGTCAGTGTCTCCCGCTCGCATAGACTTTATAAATGCACTAATGGTGTTGTAATGCTCCTCACCACCCTGGTCGTATTGCAATAATTTCTTTTGTGCCGCCTGCTCAATATCACCTGTTGTTATTTCTTTTTTTTTCGAAAGTGAAGCTGCAATTTCTAGTATGGTTAAAAGCGCCCTGCCGTCTCCATTTGCAAACTCGACCAGTGTATTTTTTGCCTCAGGGGTAATAGTTTTCTTTACATGCTCCAAGCCTCGTTCAATAATAAGTGAAAGCTCATCTGCGCCATGGGGCTTAAGCACCAAGACTCTGCATCGAGACAAGAGCGGTGAGATGACTTCAAACGAAGGATTTTCTGTCGTGGCGCCGATAAATATGATGGTTCCGTCCTCGACTCCAGGAAGCAGTGCGTCCTGCTGAGATTTGCTAAACCTGTGAATTTCGTCAAGAAATAGGATTGTCCGTACCCCCTGCAATTTGCGCTCCTTGGCTTCCTTTATCACCATGCGCACATCTGCAAGTGTGGCAGTCACAGCGGACTTTGATTCAAAATATGCATTGACCTGGTTTGCCAAAAGCTTTGCAAGCGTGGTCTTGCCACACCCTGGTGGCCCCCAAAATATCATGGAGGGAAGAATGCCAGAGGCGATAAGTTTTCGCAGTACTCCATCAGCTCCAACCAGGTGTTGTTGACCTATGACGTCGTCAAGAGACTGAGGACGAAGTATTTCTGCTAGTGGTGCATCTTGCATAAGCCCATACTAAAGCGAAAAATACCCGAAATCAAGTAGTGTAATCGATCTATCTGCTACTCGTATCGCATGTTTTACGAGCACTATACCTACTCGGTAGTTTTACCATCAAATTCTGGAGAGCTTTTTTGGGCCTCGGCTTTTGTTGCTCTCGTGATGCCGTCTTTGTGATGTGGTGGACTGTACAGAGTATAGAGCTTGGCTGATTCTGATGTGGACGTGTTGACAATATTGTGTTTTGCACCTGCAGGCACTATGAGGACATCACCACCTTTTACATGATAGTTATTCCCATCTATCGTACACGTACAGGTATCTGATTCGAACCGGAAAAATTGATCTGTATCAGCATGCACTTCCAAACCAATTTCTTCCCCTGGCTTAAGGCACATGAGTACAAGCTGTGTATATTTACCTGTGTATAAAACTGTACGGAAATTTGTATTTGCGGCTGTGGCAGTTTCAATATTTGTACTAAAACCCTTCATATCTACCTCCTTTTGCAACAATAATTATTATGAATGTGGCTCGAAAAAGTTTTGCACTTCTAGGTTACCTGGGTGGATATTTTGACTCACCTTTATAGCAGCCGTGGCATTGCCCACTTTGGCGCATTCTAGTAAAGATTTTCCCTCAAGGTAGCTTGTCACAAACCCTGCATTAAAGCAGTCTCCTGCACCCACTGTCGTAATGGGCGTAATTTTGAAACCAGGCATATCAAATTGTTCATCTTTGGTTTTCACGATGCATCCTAGCTCGCCCCTTTTGACTACTACAACTTTTGGACCAAACGACAGGGCTATTTCGAGTGCCTGTTCAACCACATGCTCACCGGTGAGTCCAAAAAGTTCTACCTCATTTGGCATATATACATCAACATACGCCAGTGCTTGCCTGAGTATTTGTAGTTTCTCTGCATCACAGTCTACAGGTATACGTCCGTGATCGAGGAATATTTTCAACTGCTTCTCACAACAGTGATTGAGAAGGCGAGGATATTCACGATACAGAGATTTTTGTTTGAGAAACCCCCCCAAATAGATTGCATGTGCCTCATGAAATAATGAGCTCTCTAAATTTATGTCATCAAATGAAAATTTGCTATTTGCATCTCCTGCGACGATTTGTATATTTTGACCGTTATGTTCAAACACTATGCCGCTATCTACACATGTTTGCACATCATCTGCTACTGCGATACCCTCAGACGAAATACCCGCACGAGCCAAAAGTCTCTCTAGCTGTTGTCCTGGCTCATCTGAACCACGTTTTCCCATAAGACCCACAGATGCCCCGAGAGTTTTTGCCTGTTGGGCAAAATTGACGACAGAGCCACCCAGTCTCACCTCGTAGCTTGGAGCACTGTATTCTTTCCCTTCTTCAAGTATATTTTTGCCATTTGTCACAACACCTAAATATATGGTTTCTACATATACATTTCCTACACACAAGATAATTTTTTGATTGTTCTTGTTCATATAAAAAGTAAAGCGTATTGTATATTAACTAGTTGGTATTCTTAATCTATCACATACGCCTTATAAGAAATATGCTTACACCACAAAATATACATCAATTATAGATTCTCTTCATGCGTATTATATACTCCAATAATTTTCCTCCAAACCTGTTATACTGCCAGTACAGAAGGGGGATATAGATTAATTAATCAATCTATAAAGAGCATTTATGACAGGTACAGTAAAAACCAAAACAGATCGTGGATTTGGCTTCATTAGCCTTGAGGGTCAAGCCAAAGATCTCTTTTTTCACTCAAAAGACCTCAGTGGCGTGACATTTGATGACCTCGCAGTAGGCGATGTTGTATCTTTTGATATCGTCCAAGGCGAAAAAGGCCCAAGTGCCAAAAATGTCAAAAGAGCCTAACAGCTTTTTTATGCGTGTATACGCATACATTTGTATTGAATTTAAAACCCCCGCTTTTGCGGGGGTTTGGGTGTTTAGGGGGTAACTAGAGATTCCAAGGTATCTTCTTTGGCACTAACTTGCTTGGTAATATAACTAGCCAGTACCTCCGCCGGATCAATCAGTTCAAAATCTATCAATAATTTTTGATCTATATACTTTTCAAACGCTATCGGTAATTCTGTGCATCCGAGAATTATTGATGTAATCTTGTGTGCTCGAAGTTCCCCTACCAGATGCTGCATGCGAAGCCTAAGGATCATAGGATTTTTGATATCTGAAATTTCTCCAGATGCTGTAGATACATCGGAACCTAATACTGCTTTTGTGCGCCAAATGATTTCTTGAACTTCAAGTTGCATGTGTACAAGCCTATGGGTCAGTAATGTATCAAAATATTCAGGTTCTAATGCTCTGGTGAGCACCGTTGTCCCCAACCATAGAGGCCTATGAAGTATATTTCTATATTTGTCAGTTAATGCTTCAAATGTCGTATACACCGTGGTCAAGGCAGCGACGTCGTGGGGCAGGAGCTTTTCTGCCTCTGCCAGCCACAACTGTAAAGTGTTACACGCAATAGCCATATGTGAAAACCCTTTGTAAAACCCGTATAGTATGGCTTTTGAAAGGTCTTGATCCACCTTAGGATCATGATTGATGTGTGTCCCTATCACTCGAGGCTCTATGTATGCAAAGTAGAGCGCCACACTCAGTCCATGATCCAAGAGCTTTTGAGAAAACGACTCTCCAGATGCTGCATCTGGGGCTATGACAAATAATTTCATACGCATATTTTTATTTTTATAAATATTTTATGACTTTTCAACAAACATAATCCCAAAAGCCGGGCCTGTCGGCCCGGCTTCCTATTTTATAACGAAATATTTGTCATCCTGAATTTTTCGCCAACTGGCGAATCAGGATCAGTCATATCAAAACCTTTATCCTTGCTTCTGAAAGCTCAAATACTTTTCGACTTCCTCTTTGGTGCCAAGCACGATTGGCACACGTTGGTCGTGTTTGGTTGGCAAGAGTTCCAGGGCATTGACGCCTCGTGAGACTGCCAGTCCACCTGCTTGGATGATGACGTTTCCAAGAGGAGCTACTTCGTAGAGAAGCCGTAGCTTCCCATCTGGATGCTTACTGTCAGATGGATACACAAATATGCCACCCTTTAGGAGGGTCCTGTGGATGTCTCCTACCATGGAACCCACGTAACGGCCTGAGTACCCGCCATCTTTTTTGACAGCAGTCAGATAGTTACGGTCTTCTTCAGTAAAGAGCTCCCAATTGCCTTCGTTTACCGCAAAGTACTTTTTGATACCGATGCGGATATTTTCACGGCTGAGCACAAACTCATTTGCCTCCATATCATAGGTAAAGCAGTTTACGTTTCCTGGAGTTGCCACTATCAGGAGCAGACTAGGCCCATACATGATATATCCTGAGGCCACCAGCGAGGTACCTTTGGCAATAAGTGTGTCCTGCACTGGATAAATACCAAAGATTGTCCCAATGGGTAGATTAGTATCTATGTTACTGGATCCATCCAGTGGGTCATGGGTGATGTTGTATACCCCATGATCTGAATACTTTGGCTCAGCCATTTCCTCTGATCCCACACCGTGAACGGCAGGACAGGCGAGCAGCATATCGGTAAACACCTGGTTTGAATAGGCGTCAAGTTTGGCCACATCCTCACCATAGACGTTTTTCTCTCCATTGTATCCTTGCTCCTCTATGAGTCCATTGCGAGAAAGCTTGTCATTTATCGTTTTGGCAGCTTTTTCAATCACAGCCATCACGAGATGATAATTTTCCCCCAAGTCTGCGTTTTTGGTTTTGGTAAACTCGTTGAGTGTAATTCTTGGCATAAAGCGTTATCTCCCTTCGTAAATAGCAAATGCTTCGTCTACATTTTTGTTGTCATAGGTGAGGGCTGATACGGCATTTGCAAACCGTACTGCTTCATCTATGGGCTTTTGATGGATATTGCGTCCCGTCGCATTTCCAAAGGTACCAGAGATATGCAACTGATCGTGAAGTGTTTGTAAAAATGTCTTGACATCTGTACTACTTCCTCCTGCACAGATCAGTCTGGTACGGCCAGCTGCTACTACTGCTTCTTTAAGTGCTGGCGCACGGTCTCCCTCTGCTGGCTTAGGATAATTTACTTTGGTAAAGTCTGCTCCCAGACACAGTGCTACGCCTGCTGCACCAGCTACCAAGTGTGGAGACTTTTCATCTGCCACGGATTTACCACGTGGATACATCCAGAGCACCGTAAATAGTCCGTGCTGGTGTGCTTGAAATACTGCCTGGGCTGCCTCATGAAGCATTTGACCTTCGTATACACTTCCTGAGTAGACGGTGTAGCCTACACCCAAGATCTTGAGACCACTGGACTCTTTGAACTTCACAACATCCTCAACTGTATGCAAACTATAGCTGCGTGGATCATCAGTATCTTTCTTTACAAGATTTGTCTTGGAGTTAAGTTTCACGAGATATGGTACATCTTTGTAATCCATACCATAGCGAGCGATCAGACCCATTTGGGCTGCAAATACCCCGATACGGGCACGACTGGCGATACGAAACAGGTGCTCTGCATCTGCATCATCTCCAGAAATATTTTCCCCATAAAAATCATTATTGAGATGTTCTACTTTTTGATCTCCGGCAAAAAGCATGAGGCGGTTGGTCTCATGAGTTGCTGTACGAAGGTTGTTTTCAAAGTCTCCTCTTTTGGATTCTGGCACGTCAAGTGGGGTAGGATGTGTATCACTCATGAGTATCTCCTTTGTATAAATTTTTGACTATTATGTACTACTATATATAGTTTTTGAGACAACGACAATGGGGCGAAAAGCAAAAGTAAAACATTCAGAATAATGGAATGTGCAAAGTCATCATTCCCAACTTGCCGCATTGTTGGTAAATAGGCATTGGGGTCCGCATTTTCTATTTAGTCGATGCTGAAACCATGTTCAGCATGACGCGTTCTTGAATTCGTCATCCTGAATTTACCCGCCTTGCTCTCGATGTAGGTATCTGTACAAAGCAGGCGAGGCAGGTTTCAGGATCAGGCTAATTAAAAGTTGAGGATGCTGAAACAAGTTCAGCATGACGTGTACTGATATTTTTTGATCAATAGCCCTAATCTATAATGAAAAAATGGAGTGATAGAATACTTTCATGTCCCCACTCCCCCCCTACACACTCACCCGCGGCAACAGACGCTCTATTTCTATCCAATTTGATAGATCTGGGAAACTCATCGTAAAGGCTCCACATTTGGTCCCTGAGTTTCTCATCAAAAAATTTGTGACGGAAAAAGCAGACTGGATCGCTAAACACCATGATAAATTATATTCAGTTCAAACAGCACATAAAGATACAATTAATGAAGGAGACATTTTTTTGTATTTGGGAAAATCACACCCACTAAAATTTGGTACGGTATCTAAAATAGAAATCGCGGACGCACTCTTATTTCCAGCAGTCCTTAAGTTTCGGGTGAAAAAGGAACTCCACTATTGGTACCAAGCGCAAGCAAGAACAATAATTACTGAACGGGTAAAACTCTATGCCAAAGAAATGAACACTGACTACCTCAAGCTAACCTTTTCTGACACACTTTCCAAGTGGGGCTCTTGTGCCCCTGATAACGCTCTCCAATTTAGCTGGAGACTCGTGATGGCACCACTGTTAGTAATTGATTATGTCGTCGTCCATGAGCTCGCCCACACACGCCACCACCACCACCAGAGGAGTTTTTGGAAAGAGGTCGAAAAGTACAAACCAGCCTACAAGCAGTACGTGAAGTGGCTAAAGGAACATAGTATCCAGATACATGGGATACTGGCGAAATGATTATTGAGTAATCATTTTGGACAATACCACAAGCTTTCTCTCACTCTCATCCCCTGGGAGCAT
>CAZPNL010000034.1:0-16056 GCA_964588145.1 uncultured Gammaproteobacteria bacterium | reverse complement strand
CCATCAATACATATCTCACAGCCTGGCAGACATTTTGTGATCCTTACGATACTCAATCAGATCCCATAAGTTTCCATAGAGATCTTCAAATACTGCTACTCTGCCATAGTCATCATCCTTGGGATCTCTGACAAATTTTATCCCTATAGATTTCATGTGGTTGTAATCCCTCCAAAAATCATCTGTATTTAGAAATAAAAATACCCTCCCGCCACTTTGTTTGCCTATGAAGGGCACTTGTTCTGGTTTGGATGCTCTTGCCAGAAGTATTGTAGTTCCTTTTGAACCAGGTGGCGCTACCACCACCCACCTTTTATCCTGTAGTGGCTGATAGGTATCTTCGAGTAGTTCAAAGTGTAATTTTTTTGTATAAAACTCTATCGCTTCATCGTATTCTCGAACAACTAATGCAATATGGATTATGTTTTGTTTCACACCTATCAATTATATACCTTCATAAACTCCATAGTATAATTGGACATCTCCTTCATCAAAGGCGGGTGCGTAGTTTCGGACGATAAGGAGATGTACTGAGCTAGTATTTACGTATAGCGGAATGTATACTATTTTCATCATATGAATATGTTTCAATCCGTACAAGCTACAAATACACGAGAATATCTCAATAATCTTTCTGATGATCGAAGAGAAATTATGGAATTTTTAGATACTTTTATACAGAAAAATGCTCCAAGTCTAAAGCCAAACTTTCTTTACAATATGCCTGGATATGGAAGTTTTTCATATAAAAATTACAAAAAAGAAATAATTGATTGGCCAACCGTTGCAGTAGCAAGTCAAAAAAATTATATCAGTCTGTATATTTGTGCAGTTGATAAATCGGGATATATAGCGGAACAATTTAAAGACGATTTGGGTAAAGTTAGTGTAGGAAAAAGTTGTATACGCTTTAAAAAACGAGAAGATTTGAATTTAAATACGCTTAAGAAAATATTACAAATAGCAGAAAAATCACCCGGATTGGTTTTGTAAAGATGCGTGCATTTTAATACCTATGCAAAGCATACATATTAATTGATACTGTTATCACTATGAGAAAAATCATTGTTCACGAATTTATGACGCTGGATGGAATTATCCAGGCACCTGGTGGCAAAGACGAGGATACCGATGGCGGATTTGTGCATGGTGGTTGGACCGTACCCTATTGGCATGATGATATTGGCAAACACTTTGATGAAATTTTTAAAGACTGTGATTTATTTCTCTTAGGCCGAAAGACATGGCAGACACATGGAGCAGCATTTGACCCTATGCCTGAGGGTGACTCGTTTGGCGATATGATGAAAGCTATACCAAAAGTTGTCGTTTCAACCACCCTGACATCTGCTGCGCTTTGGCGCAACTCCACTATCATAAGCAAAGATGTGGTATCTGAGGTTACAAAACTGAAAAAAATGCCAGGTAAAAATATCCTCCTTGATGGTAGCAGCGTACTCGTACATACACTCATCAATCACGATCTCGTGGATGAATTTCATCTCCATGTCTATCCATTGGTTCTCGGCTCTGGAAAGAAACTTTTCCCTGAGGGAAAAAAACTAAATCTGAAATTGCTTCGAAGCGAGTCTCTGCCTACCGGAGTGGTGTATCATGTATATGTAAAATCAAAGTAGCAACCTACTACCTATACAATCTTCATAGTAGAAAGTACGATTAATTAACATTAATTATCTATGGCATATATTGTTGATTTTGAACATGTTTCTGCCGTTGGTTTGGAGAGTTCTCCAGTGGCTTCCGCGCTTGCGGGGCTACGTGCCAATGAGGCGCGGTATTTTAAGAACAAATATAACATTGATTTTACAGTAGTGCCTGCAAAAGAAAGCAAAAAAGTAATTAAGTACGTAAGTCAATTATTAAAAATAGAACGAGATATCCAAATAAGCTCTACACCACTGGAATCTGTCGACATGACACTAGAAACAGACAGATGGGGAAAAGCCAGATGGACCTATGTGTTTTATGAAAGCGGACTTTCCATAAATGTGGTATATGCAGAAAAAGATCCAAAAGGAAGAGCTGTGGGGTTTAAATTGTCTGATGGCATGGATGTGCCTGAGGAACTGGCAGAAAAGTTTAAATTTGCCCGTCAAAAATCTAAACTCGCTGGCACAATCCGTGGTTCGTATTTTGTGATTAAGGGTACGTATTAATCTTCAGGAAGAGCATCAAAATCTTTATAGAATTGATCCATAAATGGTTTGATATCTTCTGGTTTCATTTGCTCTCTCTGAGTTCTAAATTTTTCCATGATTTCAATATGCGCTTTGTCTCCAGCTGCAGCCATTTCCATGCCGTGTTTTTGTGCATTTGCCATCATCTCATCAGCAGTTTGGGCGTGTATAAGTTCGTCACAAGGTCCGTGTAATTGTCTGCATGTCATTGTTTTCATATCATATATTCCTTTCCTTTTTAAATAATTTTTATTTCATATTTTATGAAAATTGTAATTAACTTTTATAGAAATACATAAATGTTACTATTGAATAAAGTATATTTCATTTAGATAATTGTGTTTCAGATAGTAATGGGCCTACTGCACTATATACTTTTGATGATATCGTTTTAATATTTCCTGGAGACTGGAAAACGAATAACCCCTGGTCATAATACAGAGGATGTAGGCTCTCGCAGGAGCATAAACTATGCCACAATCATGGAGCTGTTTGACCTTTGTTTCAAGGTTATCCCTTTCGGCAAATTTGTGTGCAACGACGGTGCCTGGAGGCACACCAGCTATGATACCGTCACGGAATTCACTTTGAGAAAGTGTTGCAAGAAGCTTCTCAGAATTTTGCGCCCCTAAATATGTGCCGTTATAGATCGTGCGAAAAAATGAAGCGAAATTTCTAACCGTCATATAGTCTTCAGATCTCATTGGTATGGGAAGTGATACCTGCAAATCTGAATATATTTTTGAAAAATCATCCTCAGAAATATTTTGTAGCAAGACATTCACAGCGTCGTTGTCAGAATAAATAAGCGACCGCCTGATAAGATCTTCTGCTGTATATGCTTGACCCGGCTCAATGACCTCTTTTGGTGGAAAGTTATAGGCAGTAGTTGCTTCCCCTATAAACGTGAGTTTCTGAGAAAGAATATCTGGCTGAATCATAGATTTTTTGTAATAGATCATGGAAGTTGCAACTTTTGTTAAACTTGCAGGTGTGTACATCTCATGAGGATTGATGGTAAAGGATTCACCTGCCTGAGGATCACGAAAATATATTGATATATTTGTGGCATACCCTTGATCTACTTGAGCATGTACATAGTATGCAAGCTCTGATTGAAGACGAACCAGAGAAGGATCTTTTTCATTTCGTTCTGATTCGTATCTTAAGAGGGGACGAATGAATTTGTATCCATTCTCTCGGACTGTGTATACCTTTTGATCAGACGCAGAGGCATGCGTGACTATACTGTGGTAGATCTGACTTGTAAAGAAGCCCAAGCCATATATTATAAATAGAATTATAGTTTTTTTCATTCGCATTGAATATTTAGTATACCAGAAGGTATCAGAATATATCGGTATTTGACATCATATCTCTACTACTTCTCCACCTACATGATTTATGAAATATGTATCATGAGAAATATAGAGTATGCCTCCCGTAAAAGTATCGAGGGCATTTTCGAGCTCTTCTATAGATGGCAGATCTAAATGGTTGGTAGGCTCGTCTAAAATGAGCAAATTTGGTTTGGCAGCAAGCATTTTGATGATCTGAAACCGTGCCTTTTGGCCGCCTGAGAGACTGCTGATTTTCTGCTTTCCATCCACCACAGGATCAAAAAGGTATTGAGAAAGAATACTTCGTAGCTTACTTTCCCCCAGCGGAATATCATTCTCTGCATACACGTGCTCTATAGCATGATCGAGTGTCATATGGAGATACTGACTGCTTATCTCTTGTTCATATTCTCCTATGCGCACATTTGGTCCAAGCGAAATCTTTCCTTCAATTATGTGCGCTTGTGGAGTCAAATTTTTATAAAATGACATAATCGTCCTGACGAGGCTACTTTTTCCCGCGCCATTTCGGCCTTTGATAAACACCCGGTTATCGTCACGCAGGAGAAATGATTTGTGTGCAAAAAGAGGCGCTGTGTATCCGAGCGAAAGATCACGAATAGTTACCAGCTCACTGGTACGATCGGTACCAGAGTTAATAGCAATGCGAATATTTTTCTCTTTAAATTTGTGATAACTTTCTGCAACATCTTTTCCCAGAGACTCTGTGGATTCTTGATCTATCCAAAAAGATGGCTTTATCGTTTCTGCTTTTAATTTCTCGTAATCTCGCAGCCAATGGTCATAGCGGACTTTCCACTCTTTACTTTTTGCGCGCATCGCAAGCCCCCACTCGACTCGTTTTTTGGCTTCTTTGAGCTTGTTAAGCTGTATCAAATATTGCTTGACGGAGTTGGTAGTATTTGTGGCATTGTTGGCAATATAGTGATCAAAATTACCATTGTACACATGGAGCTTTTTATCCTTGAGCTCATAGATTTTGTCTACATGTTTGAGGACATCACGATCGTGAGTGACGACTATCACGCTTTCGGTCTCACCATTCATCCAATTGATGAACTCTTCTTTGCCTATATAGTCCATGTGATTGGTAGGCTCATCAATAAGGTATAGCTGGGATTGCGAATACATCATGCGTGCCAGCTCTACATACCGCTTTTCACCACCGGAGAGATTGGCAAGTGACAGGTGTGCTTTATCTTCAGAAATTTGAAAATCAATGAGTGTATGAAGGATGCGGTCTTTGAGATGGTAGTATCCTTTTTCGGAAAACATCTCAACTGCTTTGGAATATGCATTTATATTTGTATGCGCTCCGTTTTCAAAGTCATGCAAAATTTGTTCAAGCTCCTGATACTGAGGAACACTCCCCAGTATATAGTCGATAGCGGTAGTCTCATCTGCTAGATGGTGTTCCTGCTGGGTCATCGTGATCCGTATCCCCTTTTTGACCTTTATCTGGCCATCAAATTCTTTGTCCTCTCCAGAGATCAACTTAAGAAGCGTGGTTTTTCCTTGGCCATTGCGCCCTATGAGGGCGATCTTTTCCCCTTCATTTATGGAAAATGATAAATCAGGAAATAAATTTTTCGACCCTACGGATTTAGTTATATTTGTGGCATCAATTAGCATAGAAGAATGAAGTATACCATTTTTTTAACTATCTTCAGACTGTTGGCACCATAACTACTGTATGTATCATGTAAGCATAGTAATATCAGAACTACTACTTATACACACCAGTAGGTATGCTCTTTATATCTATAAGTGCTGCAAGTACAATACATCTAAATGAAGTATTGCTTCGCTATACATACATATATTTAATTATATTTTTATCGTATGCAAAAACCTACTACAGTTGACGATTACATCAATCAAGCACCACGGGAGTTGAAAGAGAGACTTACGTCTCTGAGATCAGCTATTCGTAAAACCGCGCCAACTGCTCTAGAAAAAATTAGCTACGGCATGCCCTACTATGGCTATCATGGGCGACTTGTATACTTTGCTTATTTTAAACACCACATAGGAATGTATATTCCCCCACCTATCACGGAGCAATTTCAAAAAGAGCTTACAGGCTATGTCACAGCTAAAGCTACCATACAGTTTCCGCATGACAAAAAATTGCCGTTACCACTTATCAAAAATATGGTTAAGGCGCGCATGTTGTGGAATAATAAATCACAAAAATGACACACATAACAAAAATAAAAAAGGTTTGCTCTCGAGGACATGTTTTTTATAAAAGTTCTGACTGCAAAACGTGCCCCACATGTTGGCACAAAACTGATCGCATCAAATACCTCAGTGATTTTCCAAAAAGTTTACCTGCACCAGCCCTTCGAGCTCTCCATGCAGCAAATATAAAGTCGCTGTCTGATGTTACAAAATGGAGCCAATCAGATGTAGCCGCACTTCATGGCATAGGTCCAATTGCGATACGAGAATTAAAAAAGGTCATCAGATTTAAATCGAAATAAATATGTATAATTTCAAAAATGAGGTATATATGAATCCAGTCGTTCACTTTGAAATGCCCTACAAAGATGCTAAGCGTGCATCTACATTTTACAGGAAGACTTTTGGCTGGAAGATGATGGAGTTTGGTCCTGAGATGGGAAACTATATCACGGCTGTCACCACTGACAGTGATGACAAAGGCAGGCCTACGAAGCCTGGATCTATAAATGGGGGTTTATTTTCCAAAACCGGAGAGCAAAAAGATGCGTGCCCATCCGTTGTGATTGGCGTCTCTGATATACACAACCATATGAAAATGGTCACAGCTGCAGGCGGCACGATACTTGGCGAGGCGGTACAAATCCCTGGTGTAGGCTGGTATGTCTCGTTTCTGGATACCGAGGGAAATAAGGTCAGTCTATTACAACCATCAGATATGTAAAAAAAATACTGTATAAAATTTAAAAGGAGGAATATGAAATCTATTACACCCTTTCTGTGGTTTGACTCACATGCAGAAGACGCAGCAAATTATTATGTATCCATATTTCCTAACTCAAAAATTCATCATGTGTCACGGTATGACGAAGCGGGTGCAAAAGTCTCTGGTAAACCAGCTGGATCTGCAATGACAGTCGCACTTACCATCAATGGCACAGAATTTACCCTCATCAATGGTGGTCCACAATACAAATTTAGCGAGGCAATTTCGTTTGTGGTCAATTGTGAGACGCAGGAGGAAATTGACCACTTGTGGACAAGCCTAACAGCAAATGGTGGTGAAGAAATCCAGTGCGGATGGCTCAAGGATAAATATGGATTATCGTGGCAGATTGTGCCTGCAAATCTAGGAGAAATCCTGGGGACTACAGATCCTGCAAAGGCTGGACGAGCGATGCAAGCAATGCTTGGCATGAAAAAACTGGATATAAAAGCTTTGGAATACGCCTGAGAACAATCTTCTTGTTTTCAAACTTTGGGTAAGTATGCATGCACCTTCATATGCTTATAATCTTTGTTCGGGTATAATACGCTTGTGTATACCCCATCCCCCTTACCACGCTGCATGCTTGTAGGCCTCGTAGACCCAAAAGCCTCACAGGGTGAAATCCTCAAACAGTTTGAAGAAGCAGCATCTCTTGTTACCGCATTCGGTGGCGAGGTCGTGGCTGCAAGTTATCAAAATGAAACTCGTGGTGATGAGGAGACATATATCGGAAAGGGGAAATCCCAAGAGCTTGCGGCTGACATCAAAGAGCACGCTGTAGATATATGCATCATCAATGCTGTCACTAAACCCAGACAACTGGTAGCTCTCTATGAATTGTACCGGACAATTAATCCTAAGATACGTGTGTGGGATAGAGTGGATCTGATACTGGGGATTTTTGAAAAACACGCACATACTGCAGAGGCAAAACTACAAATCCGCCTAGCCTCCATGCGCCATATGGGTCCACGCATCTACGGCATGGGAAAAGTACTTTCGCAGCAAGGTGGTGGCATAGGCACACGCGGGATAGGAGAAACCAATGTGGAGCTGATGAAGCGCCATTGGGCAAAAGAGGTGTCAAACGTCCGTAAAGAGCTTGATAAAATTCTCAAAACAAAAACCCAACAGATGCAGATGCGGAAGAAAAATAATATGTCAACGATATCTATAGTTGGATACACTAATGCCGGCAAATCGACACTTTTTAACCTATTGTGTAGCAAATCAAATGTCGTCAATGATGCCCTGTTTGTGACTCTTGATAGTACAGTGGGAAAGCTTTTCTTACCTACACTGAAAAAAGAAGTGTTTGTCACAGATACCATAGGATTTATTCAAAACCTTCCGATGCAACTGGTAGATGCATTTACATCGACACTCCTTGAAACGATTCACGCGGATGTCATCCTCCATGTCATTGATGCTGGAGATGAATTCATAGAAGATAAAATATCTGTTGTCATGGATATCCTCACACGCTTAAAAGCTCGGGAAAAACCAATCATTTTTGTCCTTAATAAATCTGACACGATTGATGATAATACAAAGAAAGATTTGCTCACTTTATGTCATGCATACCACACTGTCTGCATAAGTGCAAAAAAGCAGCTGCATATACATGATTTATTAAGTACTATTGAAAACTGTCTATCATAATTTTTAAAAGTTGATGTACCATTTTGTAGGCATCTATTACATATGAAAAATATTCATATCATTCGACATCGAGTCGCATTAGCGAACGATATTTTATGTTAAATACTGTACAATAAAAATGCATGAAGATTAATTTTTTAGGCGCAGCTGGAACAGTCACTGGCTCAAGTTACATACTAACTTCACAAAGTGGTCAATCGATAATCATAGATCTAGGTATGTTTCAAGGTCCGGAGATTGAACAGCTCAATTATGAGCCGTATGATTTTGTTATCACAAAACTGAGCGGCGCGGTCCTTACGCATGCACATTTGGATCATTGCGGAAGAGTGCCACTACTTGTAAAAAATGGTTTTTCGGGATCTATTTGGATGACTGAGCCTACTGCAGAGCTTACAACGCTCGCACTATTTGACAGTGCGAAAATTGCTTACGAAGATCATGCACATGCGCTTTACGACAAAACTGTAGTTGAAAAAACTCTCCAACAGTTTAAAACTATATCCTATGGAAAAACTTGGAATATTGGGTGTTTTCAGTTGAGATTTTATAATGCCGGTCATATCTTAGGTTCTGCAAGTGTGGAAATAAGAGATAATTCAGCTACCTCATCAGTGGAAAAAATTATTTTCAGTGGAGATTTGGGAAATAGTCCAGATGACCTCACAAAAGACACAGAATATATTGATGCTTCAGATGCAGTAGTGATGGAATCAACATATGGCGATAAAGATCATTCTACTGGCGTCCCTGCTCACGAGATAGAAACTGAGATACACGCTATCGAGAAGTCAGGAGGAACACTCCTAATTCCTGCATTTTCACTTCATCGTACCCAAGAACTACTCCACATCATCAAGCACTTGAAACTCGATCAAAAAATTTCTCCAAGCACTCCAGTATTTTTAGATAGTCCCATGGCAGAGAGTGCAACAGAAATTTATCAGAAATATCCCGATGATCTCAATACTCATATAGCTGATGAATTAAAAACAGATTCACCATTTCAATTTCCAGAATTAATAACCACACATCATAGGCATGAGAGTGAAGCAATTAAAAATAAAGTTGGACCAAAAATAGTTATCGCTGGTAGTGGCATGATGGTGGGTGGCCGGATCGTTCAACATGCAGCAAACTTTTTATCTAAAAGTAGCACACGACTCTTGATCGTTGGATATCAAGGTGAACAGACGCTTGGCAGAGAATTACTTTCGTGTGCTCGAAGTGTTGTTATCAATGGCCGTACCATCGCTGTCCAGGCAACAGTCAATCATATTGACACCATGAGTTCGCACGCTGGACAGTCCCAACTCATAAAATGGTTATCACACATAAAAGGAGTACAACATGTTATGTTAACCCATGGTGATCAAGAACCTAGAATTGCACTTGCTACAAAAATTCGAACTGAATTAGGAGTAGACAGTGTATATACACCAAGCATGCATGAAGAAATCGAATTGTAATGAAAATCTATTTATCTAGATGACGCAAGCTCCATCAATTACTCCATTGTTACAACACTTTTTTGATTTTGTATATAGAATCCATAAAAGTCCCAAAGTTGCCTACAGTTACGTAAAAAAATCTACTTATTGAGGCTAAAATTAGGTTGTCCGATATAAAGAGACTATAATGAGCTTACCCTAGAGAGAAGCGAGTACATGAATACAGTAAAAACAAAAGAATTTGAAACATTTTATACCCAATTTTCTATCCGTAGTTACAAAAAAGGTGAAATCCTCATCCGCGCAGACGATGACCCCCAAGGAATATTTTGTCTCACAAAAGGGTATGTCAGACAGTACACTATCTCCAAATTAAGCTTTGAGCTGACACTTCATATCTTACAGCCTATCTCGTACTTCCCTATGGTATGGGCCATAAATGGGACACCCAATGTCTACAATTTTGAAGCCCTCACTCCCGTAGAAGTTGGTCGCGCACCACGAGAACAAGTGGTAGCATTTATCAAAGACAAGCCAACGATCATATTTACCCTCATGAGCGAGCTGCTTGAGGACTATGCTGAAACTCTCACGCGTGTGGAGCATCTGGTATTTAGCGACGCCTACAGGAGAGTCATATCTGTCCTCATATATATTGCAAAACATTTTGGAGAAACCAAAGGAGACCGGGTCATCGTCCACCATAGATTTACCCAGCAGGATATCGCAACACTCGTAGGGGTGGCTCGTGAAACAGCCAGCAATGAAATGGTTAGACTAGTAAAACGAGGACTTATCAAGCATATAGACCATTCGATGCTCTTTGAAAGCATGGCACTTCTAGAAGCAGAACTCACATCTACAAACTCTTCAACGAATTGACGCCACACGTCTCGTGTGATCTATGTCACATCAGCACATTGATGTACACCGCAGAATTCCCCACTAGAAACTTCTATCATAGGATAACTATGACAAACACAAACCAAACCACAGAGGTGACACGCGTAAGCGTAGAGCCACCCACACAAGTAATACAAAAAACCATTTCTTCCTCAAAGCCCGAGGCGGTAGGTGAAGCACCACAGGCAGTGTATGAAACGAAAAAATCTATCTTTCGTTACAACCAAGTTATATGGTATATCCTGGGAGTGATCGAAGTTCTTCTGATATTTCGTGTCGTTCTCAAGGTGCTTGGCGCAAGTGCTTATAGCGGATTTACTACATTTATTTATGCCATTACCTACCCGCTTGCGCAGCCCTTTGTTGGAGTGGTAGGCACATCCACTATGGGTGCCTCACAGATGGAATGGTCCACCATGCTGGCTGCCATAGTCTATATATGTATAGCTTGGGCACTCGTATATCTTTTGGATCTCATATATCCCATCACGCCAGAGGACGTAGAAACACAATAATATGCTTACAACACTCATCATCGCTCTTGTCATCCTTTGGGTCCTGGGATACACCTCACTTCCAGGATTGTCACAACTCAATATGAATCTTTTTACGCTTAATGGTCATATGGTGACACTGTGGGAGATACTCATGCTCATCGTTATTGGTTGGGCCATAGGCATACTCCCCCAACCTATCAAGTCCATCGCATCAGTCATACTCCTCGTCTGGATACTCTCTGTATTAGGAATCCTGGCAATAGGGGGACTTTCAAATATATTGATACTCATCATTATCGTTGGTCTAGTCGTATCAGCTGTTACGTAACGTAAATATAGGTGCGGTCATGGTTCTGTTTATATCTAACTTTTTGTATGAGGAGATAATATAAGCTACTTTATTATACATACTATTTCTATCTCATCTAAGCACAAATGTTATATATAAACAGAATTATGGACATACTAATTTTAAAAAACATATCACATACACTTTTTTCATATACTGCTCATCCTATCTTTGCTCCACGAGTCGATTCAGCAACTCATATAAATATACCTGCAGTACTCATCGATGACACTGCCATCATCCAAGGACAAAAACAACAAGCTATCCAAAAGGCTACAAAAAAAGAAAAAGACATACAGCTCGTACAGGAGCTTATCAAAAAATCAAACCGCAGCATCATCAGTATATCTGCTATATTTCCTTGGGATTTTTTTCCAAATACTATTTCCGTGGAAGAAAGTAGACTGACGATCGTATTTCATCAATTTCTCACCTCTCAAACTCACAGCATCAATATCAAAGATATATCAAATGTCTTTTTAGAAGCATCTCCATTTTTTGCCACTCTTCAAATAGTATCGCGTACCTACGTCCAAAATGAGATCACGTTATCCCATCTCAATCCGCAAAAAGCCTCAAAAGTAAAAATGATAATCGAAGGCCTCAGGACTCTTTCAGAACATAATATCGAAACCTCAAACTATGAAATTCCTGAGCTTATCGCAAAAATAGAAGAATTTCACTCAAACAAAACTGTCAAAGGAGGTGAAGCGACATGACAACAATAGTAAATACACCACCAGCCTCAGAAAATGCAAATGGAACATTTGGAACCGTTGCAGCAATAGTAGCAGTTATGGTAGTTGCATATATGTTTATAGTATTTGGCTTACCTGTAATTCAAAGAATGAGCACAACAACACCAACAACTGTGACTGTGCCAGTACCAAACAATATTGATGTAAACATCAAGAAAGAATAAAAAACATTTAATAGTATAAAGGAGGTGAATATATATGGGTATAGTATTATGGATCATTTTTGGAGCAATAGCCGGATGGATAGCATCAGTCATCATGCATACAAATGGCAATCAGGGGACAGTGTCAGATATCATCATGGGGATAATTGGTGCAGTAGTAGGAGGGTTTCTGATGGGACTCGTGGGTCAATCAGGTGTAACGGGATTTGATGTGTATAGTCTGGCTGTTGCAGTAATAGGTGCAGTTGTCGTCATTTATCTAGGCCGCGTTATGCGAACCAGATACATTAGATAACAGAATGAATATATGTCCTCCTTGCATCAACATATTTCAAGGAGGACATGCGAAAGATTATAAAAATATTGTCCGTGAACTTATATGGAAAAACAATCCTATGCCAAACATATACAACTATTACAATATGCAAAAAGTGACCAGTTTCGAAAGCTCGTATCAATATCTATGAAACGACCTTTGGAATTTCGCAGGACAACGCTCGTCCAAAAACCAAATCCGTACAGATATGCAAAATGAAAACACATACATAATGAAGACCAAATTTTGAAGGGAGGTGAATATACATATGACAGATACTACAAATAAAGCGCAAGACATGAAGACAAATGTGCTGAAGGACGTAGATGCTAGTGCTACCAAAAGCTCTACTCCTACAGCAACAGCTGCACCAAAAGATGCTTCCAGCGTGAAGGCAGAAATCAAGCCATAAGCTTGCTTTTTATGAATAGATACACACAGTCTTTCTGATCAAAAGACTGTGTTTCAAGGTTTATTAGGAAGTTTTGGCAGACCCTGATCTTTTATGCAGAAATACAATAGCTGCAACCACCACAACCAGAAGACCTATCCCAACCATTGGCCTAGCCACAATCCATGCCAATGCAATTACCACTAATGAAACGACGAGGGTTAATACGAAAGCCAGCAGTGACATGCCAAAATCTATAAATCTTCCGAGGAATGGCACGACCATCGCTATAGCTGGTAGCACCCCCAGTATCATACGAAATCCTACATATATAAGGAGTATGCCAACAGCTCTCAAAATCCAGCTGAGCACTGTATTTCCCTCCTGTGCGCTTTTAAACATTTCGGGAGCAGTGTGCGTACCCGTCTCAATCATTTGTATAGATTGATTGTTTTTGGTGATATATGCATCAAATTCAGAACCGCGCTGGACTGCTACGATACTGACGGGTTGTGGCTTGATGATGCTATAGGTAACTCTCGTGGCTCCAACCTCAGGAGTGTTTGGCTCAAGAACATTTAAATACATCGTGTTGCCCACTACTTTTGTAGATTGCTGCATCGCTTGAGGCAGAAAAGATATGAAATTTTGTGGAAATTCAAAGTCTTCATATGCACTCAAACTTGAAATAAATTTTTCACTCACACGATACTTTCCAACCGTTACATCTGTGGCAGTCCAATCCTTGGATTCAACAGGTTTGGTTGTAGGATTTACATGCGAACTACTTTCTTTGAATGAAGACGAATCAATCAGATTTTCAGACCATTTCTTTGTGTAGTCATATGTAGTCGTAGTTTCTTGTCCACCACCGAGTTTATCTTTGGTTTCTGACTTGGATGTCTCTTCCCATTGATAGACCTCAACAGTGCGCTTAAGCCGAAGTGCTGATACAGAGATACCAGAATAGGTATCTGTCAGGGGTGTAGATGTAACAGCTTGCCCAGTCACATGCACAAGCTTACCCTCTTTGGCACTATCAACAGCCTCAGCAGCTGCTTCTACCACAACAGATGCGCCCTCCTTGAGCCCAACTGCTGTATCTACAGTACGCTTTTCGTTCCAAAAAAGTAATATAATCGCTCCAATAATGAGTGCAATTCCTATGAATACTCCTGAAATGGAATTTCCTATTCGAGAGAACCAAGATGTTTGGGTTACTTCTGTTGTTGCCATATATGCCACAGTATAACAAATATTTTCAATAATAGAAGCACACCATGCGCAGCATCTACACTATAAATGGTGTGATATGATCAGAATATAGGGAGTTTCTATGAAAATAATACGTGAATATATTTTTCAAGCGATCTTTGGATTTGTTGGTATAGTCATGCTTGCAATCGCTGTATTTGTTGGCATGCAAAAAATTACATTTTTACAAAACTCACAAAAGACGACTGGCACGCTTGTAGATTACTACGAAGATGATGAAGGTACTTCATTTCCAAAATATTCATTTGATCTAGATGGAAAGCAATACACATTTAAATCAGGTGTAGGGAGCTCATCAAAGGGTGCTCCTGTAGGCACGCAGGTAGGTATCCTCTATCAAAAAGACAATCCAAATATTGCAGAAGTGGATAATACCCTTACTATCTTTTTTCTTCCAGGCATCATGGGATTTCTTGGCATCATTATGACTGCTATTGCAGTGGGCATCACCATTCATAAGCTAAAGATTGGAGCCCGCGACGCATGGTTACTTCAAAATGGGCAAAAAATTGCAGCTGATTGCACCGGAGTCTCTGTGAACGAATCTATTGATATCCAAGGCAGCAAGCCCTACTACATAACTGCGCAGTGGCTTGATCCAAAATCAAACACTGTATATACATATAAAAGTAACAATGTATGGTTTGATCCGACAAAGTATGTCGAAAATAAAAAAACTATCACAGTCATCATAGATCCTGAGAATCCAAAAAAAGGTATGGTGGATATGTCCTTTCTTCCCAAGGAAGCCTAAACTACGGATATAAGAATGCGAATACAATACGCACCATATACCACTTTACATTTCATCTTTCTATGCAACGAAGCTTAATCCTCTCTACATTTTTTCTGATAGCCATCAACATGATTCCCCTTGTTGGAGCATTGTTTTTTGGATGGAATAGCCATGTCATCGTGTTTGGATACTGGATGGAAAATATTGCAGTAGGCATCATCAATTTTCTTAAGATTAGAAAAATTGAAACCTACAAACCTGAGCCGAGTTTTGGCAACTCTTTTCTGGATAAAACGAGTGGATTTTTTGTCATCCATTACGGCATGTTTACGTTTGTTCACGGGATATTTATCACAATCTTCTTTTTTCCTGGATTGGAGGGACTTTTGCAAAGTATATTTATGTTTTGCTCCGCACTCCTCAGCCACTACGGCTCGTACAGGGTAAACTTTCTCAACAAAGAGGAGTACAAAAAAACTGATTCTAGTTCGCAGCTGTTTGCTCCGTATGGGCGCATCGTGGCGCTCCATCTGACGATAATTTTGGGAAGTTTTGCACTCATGAGTGCAGGCTCACCCATATGGGGAGTTGCTATACTCGTACTTATTAAGACCAGTATTGACTCTGTGCTGCATATCATCGAACATAATAAAGATACTATAGTGCTCCATGTAAGACACTAGATATATGATCCAATATTTCTCTATACCATTTTGGATTATGATGGGATGTGCGGTTGGATATCTGTACAGAACAATTTTGAAATACTATGTATCTCATGTGAAGCAATCCACAAAACCATATACATCACCTAAACTTATCGTTAAAAATAATATAGGCACGTCTGACCGACTACTCCGTGCAATAATTGCTACTGGTCTCTTTCTCTGGGCTGCATGTACAAGCTGGAGCCCACTTCTATTGATTGTTAGCGGATTTACTTGGTACGAGGCAGCATTTCGCTGGTGTGGCTGGTATGCACTTATAGGGAAAAATACTTGTCCGATGCACTCATAAATGTAAAAAGTTTATGAACCCAAAG
>CAZPNL010000033.1:12319-16105 GCA_964588145.1 uncultured Gammaproteobacteria bacterium | reverse complement strand
ATAGATTTCCTCTAGAGACTGTCTATATGCTCTGGAAAGAGACCAGGCAGTGGAGTCTGGACTACTTTGATACTGTGTACGCTCGAGTGGACACCCACTACAGGCGCTTTTACTTTGAGAGTGAATGTCTCTCTGGGGTGGATATAGCCAAAGATGCCGTAAAGACAGGGATACTCAAAGAAAGTGATGGAGCAGTGATCTTTGATGGGAAAGAGTATGGGCTGGACACGCGGGTGTTTGTCAACAATCTGGGATTGCCTACGTATGAAGCAAAGGAGCTTGCGCTTTCCAAAATGGAAACGACAGAGCATGGGGCCATAGACAAGATTATCCATGTGGTAGGACCTGAGCAGGCAAGTTTTTTTCAGGTGACATTTAAAGTCCAGGAACTGCTGGGAATCCAAAAGGGCCAACAGCATCATTTGATATACGGGTTTGTTCGGCTTAAAGAGGGCAAGATGAGCTCGCGAACTGGAAACGTGATATTGGGCGAGTGGCTGCTTGATGAGGCAAAGTCAGAACTACACAACGTGCTTGCGGAAACCAATCCTGGATTATCTGATGGGGAAAAAGAGGATATCGCAGAGACGTGTGCTGTGGCTGCTGTTAAATATAGTTTTCTCAAGGTAAGCACGCAGAGTGATATCAATTTTGATTTCAAGGACTCGATCAATATGCATGGAGACTCAGGGCCGTATCTCCTGTATACATATGCACGGTGTAGGAGTGTGGAGCGTAGGGCTGCAGCGTCAGGCGTCAGGCGCCAGGCGTCAGGTGAGGAGTTGCAGGTGTCAGGTGAGGCGACAGGCGACCTGCGACCAGTGACCAGAAATCAGCAATTGGAAATTGGGGGTACAATAACGCATGGTGATGAAACTAAAGTGAATGTTGAACAGAGCAATAAAAATCTTAATGGAGAAATTTCGCTTAAGATAATAAATGAAGAGGAACGAGCCTCGGGAGTCGAGTCTCGAGCATCGGAAGCGCAATCACACATGTCTGTGCCTTCGAACCTCGAGATTGAAGAACGAGCAGTGTTGTGTTTACTAGCACGGTTTCCGGATGTGGTGCGTGCAGCTGCAGGGAATATCGCACCAAATACTTTAGCAAGTTATCTATTTGATGTGGCACAGGCGTACAATTTGTTTTATGGAAAACATAAAGTAATAGAGGAAAATCCAAAATCCAAATGTCAAATGACAAAACACGCGACGGAATCTCAATTTCCAATGACCAAAGAGGAGGAAATCACAAATCCCAAAATACAAATTACAAACAAATCTCAAATTCCAATGACCAAAGAGGAATTTAATGTTGAGGGAGATGAAGGGGATGAGTTTGAAAATACGACTGAGGGTAAAATTATTAATGGATTTCGATTGCAGCTGACGCAAGCGACAGCCCAGGTGCTGCGAAATGGGTTATATATGTTGGGTATTAAGACTCTCGAAAGAATGTAGGGAAGTCAGATGAGCGCAAGATAGGTCGCAAGATAAGCGCAAGACATTAGATTCATGTTCATAGTCGGAGCCGTGTCTCCCTCATGAATTACAATTATTCCTTGTAACGACAACGTGTTTACTTCAAACCTCAAACCTGCCTACCGGCAAGCAGGCGACCAACGACTAATAATTTTCTAAGCTCTAAACTCTAAACCCTAAGTCTATACCTTTTTGTCTCGAAACGTCTCTCATTTCTCGCCTCACACGCACCTCAAGGTGGGTACAAAAACCAGCTACAGGTCTATGCAAAAGTAACCTAGTTTGATCTAGATGATCACGGTTGACAGTGTGTGAGCCTAGTCGTATTCTAGATACATACGTGCGGGACACGACATTTTTGGTTTATAAAAGAGGCTTATAGCGCGAAGCTTATAGCTCAATTAAGCTAAAAAAAGAAGCATATAGTTGGATTTATTGATAGGAGAATATCACAATGGCCCAAGATAGCTGCCCACGAGGGATAGGCGTTTATAGTGAACATCAAAAAGTATTTCTCTTCAGTCACTACGATGGAGTCAGTGGCCCTAGTGAATTTGTGATAGATGCTAGTCGTGATGGACTGGAGTTTCATGCATACCTCAATAATGCTGAGATACTCCTTGACGGTGGGGTAAAACGACTGATTTCCGAAGTAGGACATGGTCATGTAGCACATGTAGAAGGACAATATCTGTATACATATGTACATAAGACCGAGCAAGGGCAAAAGCTACGTGTGGCTACGGGTGAGACTATTTCCTACTGGAATGATCAATCCTTTGTACCTGGTGTAGTGACCGAAGGGGCGATAGTAAGTTATTACAAACACAACGGCCAATATGTACTGTATTTTGGTGGAGATGAGTTGGGTTTAGCCTACTCTACAGATTTAAAGACGTGGCATATACGTAAGACTCCACTCCTCAAGCCACGACCTTCAAAGTTTGATAAAAAAGGGTTAGAGGTAGCACTTGTGTCTGATAGTGACGATGGCATACTCGTGCTGTACTGGTCACCGGAGATGGTGAGCGGACACACCAGATATGCGGTGGGAGCTGCACTCTTTAGTCGCGAGGATCCTGAGAAGCTCCTATGGAGATCTGATAAGCCTATGATTCCTGTTGTTGATGCATTTGACGGACGTGAGGCTGAGCCACTTGGGCTCGTAGGACGCGACGGGATGTTTACGAGTTATTGGAATATTCCGGGTGAAGGTGTGATGGCCATACAGCACCCCAAAAATAAGACCATCAAAAAGCGGATGCCTTATAAGCTCAATAAGATACTGCATAATCCGATCTTGTCACCCGATCCAGATCATTTTTGGGAGGCAAAGGCAGTACTCAATCCCGCAGCATTTTTTGATAATGGAAAAATTCACATCCTGTACCGAGCACAAGGGGCTGATGATGTATCAGTTATAGGGTATGCCACGACCAGTGATGGGGTCACGATAGATAGCCGGAGTAAGGTGCCCATCTATATGCCCAGTCAAGAATTTGAAATCAATCCTGGTGCTCAGGTGGGCATGACGGCATTTGGTCCATATATCTCAGGTGGGGCATACGGCGGAGTAGAGGACCCACGTATCACGAAGCTGGATCAGCGTTACTATATGACCTATGTGGCATATGACGGGTGGAGTCCGCCACGGGTGGCCATGAGTAGTATTTCCCAAGAAGATTTTCATGCTAAGCGGTGGAATTGGAATACACCAGTGCTGATCTCACCTCCAGGGGTTGTGGACAAAAACTGTGTGATACTGCCTGAAAAAATCAATGGAAAGTACGTCATTTTTCACCGGATATTTCCAAATATCTTGGTAGATTATGTGGATGATCTCAACTTTGACGGCAAGACCAACTTTCTCAAGGGTGAACATATAATCGAGCCTCGATACGGCGGGTGGGATAGTCGCAAGGTTGGTATAGGTCCACCACCTATGAAGACTAAGGACGGGTGGCTGACTATCTACCACGCAGTAGATGACCGGGATGCCAGTCGCTACAAGATGGGAGCCATGCTTTTGGATCTCAATGATCCACGGAAAGTCCTGTACCGGACACCAGCTCCAATCCTTGAGCCTGATCAGTGGTATGAAAACGAGGGTCTCAAATACGGGGTGGCATATCCGTGTGGCGCTGCAATTGTTAATGATGATCTGTTTGTCTACTACGGGGGAGCTGATATGGTCGTGTGTGCAGCCAGAGCCAAGGTAAGTGAATTTATCAACAACATGAAGCATAATGAGGCATCACAGCTCATCCCAGTTGAGCTGCCATCACCTGTTGGGTATTATGCTTAG
>CAZPNL010000033.1:0-12219 GCA_964588145.1 uncultured Gammaproteobacteria bacterium | reverse complement strand
AGGCTTAGAGGCTTAGAGGCTTAGAGGCTTAGAGGCTTAGAGGCTTAGAGGCTTAGAGGCTTACGATAAGCTTTTGTGTTTTTTTGTTAGATAAAATATATATTATTTGTGTGTTACTAAGGACTAAGAACTCAGTTCTAAGCTTCTATATATGATAACTACCCATCGACATCCGAAAAATCCGATCCTCATGCCCAACCTGGATCATGGGTGGGAAGCACAAGCTGCGTTTAATCCTACGGTCATAGTAGATGGCAAAGATCATCATCTGCTGTTTCGCGCCCTTTCTTTTAAACAAAAAATAGATGGTAATGACGTTGAGCTGTCGACCATCGGGTATGCCCATAGTGAGGATGGATTTCATTTTGGAGAACACAGGCAGCTCATTGTTCCTAGTGAGCCTTGGGACCGGTACGGATGCGAGGATCCACGGGTCACCAAGTGGGGAGATGACTTTTATATTTTCTATACAGCTATCGGTGGATGGCCTGCTGGGCCAAGCAATATACGGGTTGCGGTTGCCAAAACTCGGGACTTTAAAACGATAACTGAAAAACATCTGGTGACACCGTTTAATGCCAAAGCTATGGCACTGTTTCCAGAGAAAGTACATGGGAAGCTGGCCGTCATATTTGCAGCTCATACTGATGAGCCGCCGGCCTACATCTGTATGGCGTATTTGGACCGGGTTGAGGAGTTGTGGGACCCGAGCTTTTGGGAAGCGTGGCATAAAAATATAACGCATCATACTCTCCCTCTTTGGAAAGGCCCACTGGATTTACTCGAAGTAGGTGCGGTACCCGTCAAGACCAGCGCGGGGTGGCTTCTGAATTACTGTCATATCCAAAACTATTTTGCGCCACAAAAAATATTTCGGATAGATATGGCGCTTCTGGATATGGATGATCCTCTTGTGGTGCTTGGGCAAACCAGTGACCCGCTCTTGATCCCTGAGCGCGAGTACGAGACCCGCGGCATGATCCCAAATATCATTTTTCCTTCTGGATGTACGATTGTGGGTGATGAAGTGCGTATTTATTATGGTGGCTGCGATACGGTCAGCTGTGTGGCAACGACAAAGCTTACAGATCTCATCGAGGAACTTCGTCCGAATGAACTTACGCGGATTTCATTGTTGCCACGCCATATTACATTTGAACGAGCTAGTGCGAATCCTATCATTGCTCCCCGGTCTGGTGTCGGGTGGGAGGCTGCGTATACTCTCAATCCTGGTGCTGTATATGTGGGTGGGAAAGTGCATATATTTTATAGAGCCCAAGGAAATGATGGAGTGTCGGTGCTAGGATATGCTACGAGTAAAGATGGCATACATATTGATGAGCGCTATGATCAACCCGTGTATGTGCCGCGGATGTACTTTGAGAAAAAAGCATCGGGCGCAGGGTTTTCTGGGTGTGAGGATGCGCGTATCACGCAGATGGGGGATGTCTGCAATATGGCCTACACCGCCTACGATGGCGTCAATCCTCCGAGAGTGGCTGTGACGAGTATTCATACAAAAGACCTTGAACGAGGGAAATTTGCGTGGGATATTCCACGACTTTTGTCTCCTCCAGGGATAGATGATAAAAATTCTTGTGTGCTCCCAGAAAAAGTAAATGGAAAGTATGTCATCATGCATAGACTTTCACCTCACCTATGGGTGGATTATGTGGACTCACTGGAGTTTGCACCGCATCAGTGGCTGGGCGGACGGGTCACACTTGAGCCCAGACCAAATAGTTGGGACAGTGAAAAAGTAGGGATAGGACCTGCTCCTTTTCATACAGACATCGGGTGGGTACTTATCTATCACTCGATATCTCGTCATGACCGGAGATACCGGTTGGGAGCTGCACTTTTGGATCATACAGACTTGACAAGGGTACGGGTGCGACTACAGTATCCGGTGCTTGAGCCAAAGGAAAGCTATGAGATGAGTGGGTTGCGTCCAGGGACGGTGTTTGCCTGTGGACATGCAGTCATAGGGGAACGATTGTATGTGTACTATGGTGGTGCGGATCAGTTTACGTGCGTGGCGTCACTCAAGCTTGCTGATCTCCTCAAAGAACTTTCTGAACATGATAAGTAGTTGGAGAGTGAGAATAGAGAGAGATTTAAGATTAGGAATAATAGTGCAGTGAGTTTCGGGTCTCGATTTTCGGGCTTTGAGTGTCGGTATGCTTATTGTCATTGCGAGGACCAGCTGAGGTCATTTAAAAGGTGACGTGGCAATCTAAGGTGAGAATAGAGAAAATTTTGTAGAATATTGTTGAAGTTATGTTTGATGTACGGTTTGTGTTTTGTGAGCGCGTCCCAGAAGCAGCCAGATAGCTCCTCCTAAAAATAGTATTGCCAATACCCCCGTAATCATCCATTGTTCGAGACCAAAAATATATTTGTATGTTTGTGATAGGACTGCGATGGCAAGTGCTGCAACACCTGAGTAAGTAAGATATTTGCGTGTGATTGTGATGCCATAAAACATAATTCCAATTCCTAAAAGTGCCATGATGATCGCTGCACGGACAGGATTGGTGCCATAAAGCTCGCCAAAGAGTGG
Organism: uncultured Gammaproteobacteria bacterium; assembly: GCA_964588145.1. Taxonomy (GTDB): domain Bacteria; phylum Patescibacteriota; class Microgenomatia; order UBA10105; family UBA927; genus CAZPNL01. Next base: position 9,656 of record CAZPNL010000033.1, on the reverse strand, counting down.
GAAAAACCATATTACCAATCCTACTATATCGAGCAGTGCTGCCGACGGTTCGTCCATTTTATGACGTCTGGTAAACCCAAGACCTATGAAATACAGACCCCATGCGGTGGTGTACAAAAGCATATCGCTATAGTCGGCATACAAAAGCACACGTGTGAAAGTAATCATGGCAATTGCTGAGGCCAGATATTTTTGCCAAGCTATTTTGTAATTGTAGCCGATGAGCACAAAAAATACCGTAGCCAATGCTCCAACTATAATTCCATTGGGAAGATGTGTGCCATATATGTTTTGACCCATCGTACCGGTAAATAGCCAGACTGGTGAAAATGTGACATCAGCAAGCGATGTGAGGAGGATGCCGACATAACTTGATGAGCGAAATACCTTTTTCCAGGCATCTTTGGTTTGTAAAGTTACAGCAAATGTATAGAGTGCAAAATAGAGAGCAGCAAAGATAAATACATACAGCTGATATGGCACACGCGTATATTGGAGTACGAGCCAAACGCTCCAGGTGGCAAAAACTGTTGTGCCATAGGCAAATTTGGGTTGATCATGATGGAGTGCACCGTTGAGACATATGCCAGCGATCAGAGTACTGACGAGGGCTAGTACGAGGAGGTGTGACGAAGCAAAGGCAACAGCTAGTACAAAGAAAAATGCGCTGCCGGTGTGTGCTGCTACATGTTGCTCCTTTTGTGCCTTGTGATGATGGGCGATAAATTGGAGACTGATGGCCACGGCGCTATATGCGAGTGCAATTACGAGTTCAGGTTTGGCATACATATGGTCATAAAAGACGATTGTGTACAGGAGTCTTGCCACAAAGGGAAATGCCCCAAGTAGAATGAGTGGTGAAAAGCTCCATGCCATGGATATCCATGCTCCAGCGGTCAATAAGCTCAGGCCTGTGGTCGTCCAAGAGGCTGTAGGATGGACGGCTTCGTAGATAAGCGTTACAAGAGAGGCAAGGCCTATGCCTATAGCAGCTGTGAGTTGTGGTAAGCCTTCAGGAACATCGTCATCGTGTTTTCGCAAATGTCCTACGACTGTATAAACTATTCCTAATATGGTCAGACAAATAGATATGTATTCGGCGCTAGCATGCATGGCTGAAAAGAGTATGCCGACACCTATTGGGAGCAATATTTCTGCCATGACAGCATATGCATATCTGCGATTGAGGAGATAGCAGGTTGTGTAAAAAAGTACAGCTGTAAGCACTGCTATGGCTGATGGATAGGTAAAGAGAATATTTCGTGTGAGTGCGACACTCAAACCATAAAATAATGCTATGGGAAGCGTGGCATGGGCCGAGAGTTCAAGAGCTTGTGAAACTTCTCGAGGTGTATGCCATTTGTGAGCTGCGATCACTGAGAGACCAACGAGGACAAAAGCACTTATTTCAGCTGCTAGAACAAAAAACTGATCAGGCAGCTGAGCCCACTGGACCGCTGCTAAAAATATCGAGACTGTGCCTAAACTCATGACATATGTATAGACATTGTTTTTGGTGAGTGCTAAAGAGATGAGAGATGCAAGTATCCAAATGAGTGAGGTGATAGTCCAACTGATGCCAAATGGGACTTGCATAGTCGATAAGACAAGTGTGTGCCAAGCTATACCTGCAAATGGGATGAGTATTGTTCCAATTCCTGTAAAGACGCTTCCTGCACTACGAACTGTAGGCTTTTCATAGAGCCACATGCCAGTCCCATAAAATAAAAGGGTAGCAATAGTAACGACAAGTGCTTTGAGTGCACCCGAAAGTGATGACCAACTAAATCCTACAAAGAGGGAAACGGTTACGACCATCAGAAATGCTCCTACATACAAGAGGAGATTGATGGAGTTTTCACTGTACCAGCTGGAGAGGGAAGATGTTTGATCTGAGAGAGATTGAGAGGGTTGGAGGTTTAGAGGCATGGTATCTGTGTAGTCTGCAGGAGGTTTGGGTGCAGGCATGGTGACGACTTGTGCGTATGAGGAAGCCTGCAATGGAATATTTATCGTATTTGGATCAAGTGATTCGAGCATATCAATAGCTTGTTTGAGAGTAGCTTTTGGATGTGTGATTTGATACTGACGTAATAGCAAGAGAGTTTGAGTATGTTTTTCTGAGGATGATGGCTTGAATAAATGCTTCAAGAGCAGCACGAGTACAACAATGCTACCAACTGGGAGCGCAAGCGTGGTGAGCAAATAAAATATAAAAAGTAATATTTCCATAGGCAGTGCTCTTTTTAGCGTTGCATAGTGCACCCGTGCTCGTCAAGGGTGTGAAATGGGGAACGTGAAAAGAGGAGTAGGGTTTAGGGTTTAGAGTTTAGAGTTTAGAGTTTAGGGTTTAGAGATTAGGAATATGAAGGCGTCAAGCGTCAGGAGTCAAGCGTCAGGCGTCAAATGTCAGGCGTCAAGCGTCAAGTGTCAAGTGTCAAAGGTATCAAGGGATGCAAAAGTATAAAAAGTTTTGAGTTTCGTTTGCCGGCCGTAGCCTAGGCGAAGGCTGGAGTTTCGGGCCTCGGGTTTCTTTAGAGATTGAAAGTTTGACCAAAAAAAGAAGCGCTTGCTTGTTCAAGCTTGTCGAGAACTAAGGCTGGTAATTTCGTGCCTCGAGATTCGGGGAGGCTGATGAACTGAGGTGTGCATGAATGGATGGGATGTATGTGGGTGAAGCAATATTAACAAGGTTCGACCTTGTTTTGGGTTGATTTGACAGTGTTTGTGAATTATATACCGAACTCCTTATCCTGTAATTTAGTATGAATTACAAAATGATTGAGGCTAACTAGTATGTCATATCGAACGAATGTGAGAAATCTCGATCGTAAATGATTATACCTAGAAATTTAAATTACCTACGGGATTTCTCGAGCTAAGGCTCTCGAAATGATAATTTACTTTCGTAACTCAGGTTAATGTATGTTTTTTTGAATCCTATCTCTTATCTCTTATCTCTTATCTCTTAACTCTTCCGCCAGCTGGCGGACTCTTATCTCGTTTTTTATGCGTTCTAGGTTCTAGGTTTTTAGTTCCAAGTTACTTGCGCTAGACGTTCTAAGCACTCGGTTTTAGGTTCAAAGTTTCTCCAAATACAGGCAAAAATAGCTATTGTTGACGCGATACTGTATACCCAAAAATCTTCGTGAAATGGATGGAGCTATTTTTGAGCATAGACCCATCTAATCAGCTTTGCTGCATCTTCGATTTGCAAACCTGAGTAAGATGGGTATATAATCACTTTCAGGTAATGCGTCGGACAGGTAATTGATCGCATGGTGTGTCTAGCGTCTGCGCAAGCAGTTTCGTCATGACCCTTGACAGATACAGACTAGTCGCGCAGAAAATGAGGAGGTGAGATACATCATGGCAGCAAAATTATTTGTCGGCAGTCTCGCGTGGGCAACCACCGACGACTCTCTTCGTGCCTTTTTCTCCCAAGCTGGTAACGTCGTTTCCGCACAGGTCATCATAGACCGTATGAGTGGACGATCTAAAGGTTTTGGATTTGTAGAAATGTCTACAGATGAAGAAGCAAAAGCAGCTCTAGACCTCAACGGTAAAGAGCTCGATGGACGAGCAATCGTCGTCAACGAAGCACGACCACGCGAACCACGAGATTTTAGTGGTGGCGGTGGCGGCGGTTATCGCGGTGGACGAGGCGGCTCAGGTGGAGGTCACCGAGGCGGCGGTCACAGTGATGACCGAGGAGGACGCAACTGGTAATACCAGTTCTATTCTTTTCGTAACTAGAACCCCTGTGTCGTAAGACACGGGGGTTTTTGGTGGGGGAGCATAGGGTGGTTTAGAGTTTAGAGTTTAGGGGTTAGAGGTTAGTGAGAGGCTTAGAGGCTTAGTTATTTAGAGGCTTAGAAATATGAGATTCGAGTTTCAGGCCTCGAGGTTCGGAGCTAAACATTGTCATTGCGAGGCACATGTTGGATTAGCGAAGGTAACGAAGCAATCTACATAGGGTATGTAGAGCTTAGGATGTGCTAAAGCGAGTTTCGGGCCTCGAGCATCGAGATTCGGTAAATATATTGTTTGAGCCAAAGAGAGAATTCATGGAATAGCGAAATATCAGAAAAATAGGATATTTAAAAGTATATTAGTTTATATTTTGATACGTATTGATGATGACGATAGGTGAGGGAGCATGAAAGCCAGTAGCCAATAGCCAGTAGCCAGTAGTTAGTAGCAAGGTAGAAAAATGTGGAAGTAATTGAGAAGTTTAGAACGATTATTTTAATGTAATTAATAGTATTAATTTATCTTAAGTTATATTTTGATATATACAATTAAATGGAAAATGGAAAATGGAAGATGGAAACGTTGATTAAATGATTTTTTTGGATTTTTATCTTAAGTTTTGATCATTAAGTCTTGCGTTTTTATCTTATCTCTTATCTCTTGTTTTTAGATTGCCGCGTCACCTTTACAAATCCAACCTGTTCCTCGCGAGTGACAATGTGCGCTTATTATATCTATTCGACGTACTTAGTACTTGGTTCTCTGCTTAATGTTGCTTGTTCTAGACGTTCTTAGTTCTTAGTTCTTAGTTCTTAGTTCAGTGTTATCTTTTATCTCTTTTGCCTAATACCTATTTACACAGAGTATTTTATTGTACATAATGAATAAGAGTAAGTTATTGCACTCGCTGCCCATATGCGATTACGTACTGATAGTTTTGCCCAACTACAGATAGTGAAATGGTCTTTTGTGACCATGTTTGTGTTGTTTCTTCTTACCTACGCCCCTCATGTGGTTTTAGCTCAACAGGGTGCTCCCATATTTAATATTGCTGAGACTATCACTGTGGCTGATAAACAAGCTGTCGAGGGTGATATCATGACAGTTTCTTCCTCATCTACGCAGACTTTGGTGCGGGCATCAAAAACGTATGATACAAAAATGTATGGAGTGCTCGTGTCTGAACCTGCGATAGTATTTCGGACTGATTCCAGTATCCCTGTGATTCGTAGTGGGCAGGCTACTGTAAATGTAAGTAACGTAAATGGTGCTATAAGGCCTGGGGATTATATAACCTCATCGACATTACCAGGAAAAGGCATGAAAGGCGATGATGCGAGTGGATTTATGCTTGGGATTGCTATGGAAGCGTTTGATGGCAAAACAGGTACCCAGCAAACAGTGGGAGGTAAAAGGGTTACACTGGGAAAAGTAAAAGTTTCAGTGGGTATTGGCCCTACAGCAGCATCGTCAGGCAAGGGGACGGGGGGAGCTATACAGACTCTGAAGCAGTTGCCAGTGGCGGTACTGGCAAGTATCAGTAGTAGTAAGCAACTTGAAAAGCTCATTCGTTATATTTTGGCTGCACTTATCGCGTTACTTTCTATCTACATCGGATTTCAAGCCTTTGGAAAAAATGTCACGAAAGGCATTGAGGCTATTGGCCGCAATCCTTTGGCTAGGCTTCCTATCGAATCTATGATTGTCGTAAATGTTATATTAATCGGCTTAGTATCAATCGGAGGCGTGATACTCAGTCTTATAGTCATTAGCCTGTAAAGGAGGGGATGCATTTATGGAACTTAATTCAACAGTTGTGATGGGGATACTCATGATCCTTATCAGCTTTTTGGGCATGACCCAGATTGCGATCCTATTCTCCATAAGTAAGGCACTCTCTAAGCGGTATACCGATGGTAAAAATGACGAAGATCTCAAGCAGGTTAAAGAAAAAACAGATGCGATCCTGACAACTGCGGTCAATGATGCACATAAAATCGTCGCAGAGGCAGAGACGCAAGGGTTGTCCATGCTTACTAAAGATAAAGCTGCAGCAGATCAGACGATAGCGGAGTTTACCAAGCAATTAATGACTATCGAGGCAGCCTTGAAGGCTCAATTTGATAAGGTGGCTATGGATGCAGGGAAAACCTATACCGAATTTATCACAAGTATGGGCAAAAGCATCGAGGAGCACATGAAGAAAAATGATGCCCTTGTCACCCAAAAGGCCGACATGATGGTGACAGAGTCTACCAAACACATGCAGACATTTGCCCATGAGTTGGAGACAAAGATTGGAGCCCAAATTCAGGAGCAAATGAAGTCTACTACCGACTTGCAAACCAAGATTCGTGCTCAGTTTGAAAATGAAGTGATGACGCAGCTTAAGACTGTCGGAGATGTGCAGTCCAAAGTAAAAGCACAGCTGGATGCACAGATGCAAGCTGTACAAAAGGAAGTGGAAGCATACAAACTGCATCGCATGAAGCTTGTTGACGAGCATATGGTGGACATGATGGAAGAGGTGCTTGTGGCTACACTGGGTAAAAAGTTGACTCTCAAGGAGCATGGAGAGCTTACGGCTGGGTCATTGGAGCAAGCCAAAAAAGATGGAGCACTGGGGAATTAGAGAGAGATTCGGGCCTCGAGTTTCGAGTGTCGGGAAGTGAGATTAGAGGAGAAAATGTTCGGATTTACTAGTACTAAATGAATAGATTTTGTAACTTTATAAACTTGTAACTTTATAACAAATATATGACAACAGATGAACTGCGAGATACACTTATAAATTCAAGCTTTACGATGGCTGATGTGCAGCGTCGTACACGGTTTCTCCAGGGGTTTTTGGAATCGCAATTTTTTGCAACCAATGGCACGGATCTTAAAAGCTTTCTTCAAGCTCATGATGCGACGCAGACTGACGTTGAGGTTATGCTTGGGTGGGGTGCGACGTTTTACCAAGCATTTACGAGATCAAACCTATACGAACTTATAAAAGCCATCACAGAAAGTATCAGAAGTTTGCCATCTATGGTGCTGTATTTGCCATACACCCCAGATGATGCAGGTCGTGCGTTTGTGGGTGCGACACTGCGGAAAATAGTAGGGTCTCCAGTCATACTTGATATACGCTATGATCCAAGCTTGGGTGCAGGATGTTCGTTTTCTACAGGAGGAATGTATAAAGATTATTCACTCAGGACTATGCTTGCAAACAAACGAGATGTCATTCATCAGATAGTGACTAAATATGCCAACTCAGCAAAGTAATCTTAGTAATGAAATAGGCTATGTGACTAAATCACAGGATTACCTGGTATTTATCCAGGGACTTCCGTCTGTAAAAGTCAATGACATCCTGGTGACTAAAAATGGTGGACGTGCGCTTGTGAATGCTCTGGAGCAAGATACTATTGAAGTATTGATGCTTGACGCTGAACGGCCTAAGCCAGGGGATTCACTCACATTTTCTTCAACGGGTATCAAGCTTCCTCTGAAAGCAAATATGTTTGGGCGTACAGTTGATCCGTTGGGAGTTGCCGCGGATGGGAAAGAGGCATTACCGCCCGGAGATGTGGAAATAGATTTAGATTTGGTGGCTCCAGGAATTGATAAACGTGAGGTGATAAATGAGCAGTTTTATACTGGTATTACACTGATTGATACACTTGTACCTATAGGGCGAGGACAGCGTGAACTTATATATGGAGAGCCACGATCGGGAAGAACTGCGTTTCTTCAAGATGTGATCATCCATCAAAAAGAAACAGGAACCATCTGTGTATATTGTGCCATAGGTAGAAGCGATATAGAGGTCAAGCGATTTGCTGAAACTATAGAAAAACAGGGAGCCAGCGGGCATACGATCATGGTGGCTGCAACGAGTTCTGACTCGGCTCCCATGATAGCTATTGCTCCAGCTATCGCCTCATCTGTGGCGGAATTTTTTAGAGATCAAGGCAAAGATGTGCTCTTGGTATTTGACGATTTGGCAACCCACTCAAAATATTTGCGTGAGATTTCGCTTTTGGCGGGTCGTACGCCTGGGCGCGAGTCGTATCCTGCAGATATCTTTTATCAACATAGTCATCTAGTCGAGCGTGGAGGAAGATTTAATAAGCAGGTTGGTGGAGGCTCCATCACCATGCTTCCTGTCATACAGACTGATCTGGAAAACTTTGATAGCTTGATCCCTACAAATGTCATGAGTATGACGGATGGTCATACTCTTTTTACAGCAGCACTTCGTGCCCAAGGTAGATATCCGGCAGTTGATGAAGATCGTTCGGTGACTCGTGTGGGACGACAGACGCAGCTGCGTATTCATAACTCACTTGCTGATAAACTTCGTGGGCTCCTGGCAGATTATCATGAGCTTGAGCGCTATGCCCGGTTTGGGTCTGAGCTTTCTGTTACGACTCAACAGACGATTAAACGAGGGAAAGTTGCTGAAGAGCTCCTACGTCAGGATCCGCTCAGCTATATACAGCCCGGGGTGCAAATGATGATGTTGGGCTTAGTATTTACAGGATACTTTGATGCCAAAGATATTGATTCGATTCGGTTAAAGAGAAACAATATTGTAGGAGTACTCACAAATGACAGTACGTTTTCAAATCTTGCGTCTCGTGTGCCTAAGATGAAACTGGATGAACTTTTTGCTGAACTGCCCAGGTATCACTCAATAGTAGATACTGCAGTGGGGGTGTAGGGATAGGGTGCAGGGAGTTTAGAGGTTAGGGTTTAGAGCTTAGAGAGAAGTTTAGAAGCTTAGTTATTTAGTAGCTTAGTGGATATTATTGATGTTTACTGTTTAGTGTTACTATTTAGAGCTATGAAAAATATTTTTGGAGAGGTGAGAAATTTTGGTAAGAGTGTGAAAAACATTTACCTTTTCACCTTTACCATTTTACATTGATATATGGCGTCTATTGGAGAGCTAAAGGAGGAGCTAGGGGATCTGGTGACGATGAAATTTATCAGTCAGGCCTTTACGGAGGCGTCGGCTGCCAGGATTCAGAAGCTTAAGAATAAATTTGAACTTAACTATCAATTTTATAAAGAGATTAGTCATGTATATCATGTAGTGCGCGTCAGCAGTGTGATCAAAGCTGCACCAGTACCTACAAAGGTGCTGGGAAAGTTCAAGAAAACACCGCCAAAGGTCATCATCGATCAGCCTACAGGCAAAAAGTTGATGGTGGCATTGACATCAAATCAGCGGTTTTATGGGACGATCAATGTACAGATTATGCAAACGTTCATCCCTGAGGCACTGCGAGAAAATGCTGATATTTGGGTGGTGGGGCTAACGGGGCGAGATGTCGTGAAGTCTGGAAGTTTTCCGCGTGAATACAAATTCATGCAGTTTGCCAAGGAACTTCCAAACGATGCAGAGGTGACGCAGTTTTTGGCAGATACAGAGGCTTACGATAGCGTGGTCTTGTATTTTCCAAAATTTGAGACACTCCTGCGTCAATCAGTAGGAGTACTGGATATTACACAGGCTGCTACCCCGACAGAGACGATCGATACAGATGAAATTAACATATTATTTGAACCAGAGCTTTCCAAGGCGCTTGCTTTTTTTAAAGCCAGCGTGCGGCAAGTGCTGTTACACCGGTGCCTATTGGAGACTGATCTAGCCAGGACTGCAGCAAGACTGGTAGCGATGTCTGCAGCAGAGGAGCGCAGTGATGAGCTCATCAAGGCCAAAAAAAGTGCGATACGGAAAGTGCATTCAGCATTTGTGAATCGGAGACTATTGGAAACGTTTGCTGGTATCAAAAAGTGGAAAAAATAACTGTAGTCAAAAGGGCAAGGGGAGGGGTAGACTATATATAATGGAAGAGTTTAGAGTTTAGAGTTTAGAGTTTAGAGTTTAGAGTTTAGAGTTTAGA
>CAZPNL010000032.1:13611-16231 GCA_964588145.1 uncultured Gammaproteobacteria bacterium | reverse complement strand
AATATCTAAAGGAGAGATATATCTCGAATAATGATTTTGCTCATTACGTGTACAATCATTACCATCATAAGCACACACTCCTGGAGCCCCCCAACTATCACCTTTAAAATATCTACGCTTTTCCATCCGCGAAGTATACGACTTTTTATGAAAAAAAGGAAACCCTTGATCATCACAATCCTGCAGCATCTTTTTTGAGGCTTTCTAGATCCTTCGCACCCCCATCATCCACAGTATCTTGAAGCTCTTTAGACAACTGTGATGCAGTGCTTTTTGTAGTAGTGGCAACTGCACTAGTTGGTGAAACAGTTGCACTTGTACCAGTACGCACTATAGGAGTAGGATCTGCTTTCGTATCTGTTACAACAACACTTTTACTGTATCTTGTGGTATACACATATCCCACCACTCCACCGATACCAAGCACTGCTATCAAAGCTACAACTAAAAATACAATATTTTTTGAACTCATAGGTTCTCCTTTCACACCTCTATTATTGCGTTACAGTTGCACTTGTTGGGGTAACAGTTGGCACATCTGTTGGTGTCACAACTGGTGAGGGCAAAGGCTCACCATTTGCCTGTGCAAGCACTTTTACCGCTTCGCCCACAGCTTTACGTGCAGCTTGTACGGATTGCTGTGCAACTTTCAAATCTGCCTCTAATTGTGTCCTAGCAGTAGATACAGATGAGCCCAATGCTGATTCTGTTGTGATTGTAATTGTATAATCTTTCCCCGCTTGCGCAGTCACCGCAGCTTGCGCAGCAGATATTGCAGCTTGTGCGACACCAAGAGCTGATTGCACATCTGCATTACTGGTATCCTTCACACTGTTTGTAATCTTTGTCAGTATCTCAATCATCTTGGTGAGTTGTTCACTCATTTTGGTCGTACGCGTTACATTGAGTGCATTCATCTTTGTATTTACGTTTTGCACGATCGTTTTTTTCTTTTCATCTTTGATCGTTTTTACCTTTTGCTCAAACTCAGCTCTTTTGGCTGCAAACTCCTCTTTGGCTTTTACTCGTCTATCGAGCACTTCCTGACGAAATTCTTCTCGCTTTTTTTCAAGCTCTGCCCTTTTTTCTACAAATACATCTTTGCCTGGGCCATTGCCACCTCTACTACTTTCCTTTCTATCATCTCGAAGCGTTTCCAAATCTTCACGCTTTTCTGCTTTGGCTTCCAAAAGTTGACTTTTGGCAGCTTTTGCAGCCTCTACATCTCGCTCTCTGACAGCCTGAATGACATTTTTTTGCGCTTCGACTACCTTTTTTACATCCTCTTTAACTTTTGCACGGTCATCTTTGATTTGTTCATTTTTGACTTTGATCGGAAACTTTGGACTAGCCTCACCTTGTGTCGTATTTTTTTCGACATTTTCACCAAGCACCGCAGGAGTTGGTTGTACCTTGGTCTGCGCACCAAGGGTTAATAGTAGAGCACCAAGTAATTGATCCATATAAAACTAGTATGTGTGAAATCAAAAGCAGAAGTCAAGGGAATAAAATCTTACAGCACACCCTTTGCCATTTAACATTTCTCATTTTTCATGCTTTATAGCTTCTTGTGTGCAGCTGGGTCTTGGGAAAAATCACTTGCACGCCCTTCACGGATGGCAAACTCAGCCCGCTGGAGTTCCGTACCTATATATATGAGATGGCCTGGATCTACGAGATAGTCGCCAATATTTATCATAGCCACATACAGATCCATAGCCGTCTTCCCTCGCCATTCTTTGAGTAGGAGTCCTCCATTTGGCGCATAAAGTTTGACGACAATCTCATATTCCTTTTGATCAGGCTTATCAGCGTACTTTGTGGGCCGTCCCACTGCCTTCTTACCACCTTCAACTTCTTCGACCTCCACAGTCACATTGCCTCTGGGATCTTCATGCCAGAGTTGACGAGCTGTGTACGCCAGTTCTTTTTCATAATTTTCAGCCAAAATCTTATTTACCAACTCGTAATCATCACTATATATATGTGCACTATGTGTAATCATCACAAATGCCCCCATAGCCACACCACTTTCATCACAAATGAGTTTTTGCAGCTTACGCAAACTAAATACATTTCGCGGCCAGCCATGCACCATGTCTTGACTACGAAAATGTGTGGTCATAAATAGTTTGCCGTCCTGTATACCACAGAGTACTTGAGTCAAACATGGCGTGTCACCATTGTTGACAACACTCCAATCCTCTTTCACGTTAGCTGTAAAGGCCACCATCTTTTTACTAAAAGGACGGGTTTTAATAAGATTAATAATATTTTGTATTTGATCGACTCCATCATGATCACGGAGTCTCTGCCCGTATGTATACGCAATTCCTGGGATCTGCTTAGCAGAAAGCACCTGTGGAAAATACGTCTGTAAATCTTTCTCACTAAAAGGGAAAAAATGAGGCAAATATGGTTTGTCAGGATCTTCATTGTAAACAACTGCCATCACATTTAACAATTCTTTGAGTTCATTTTCCTGCGTGTAGCGTGTCGTCTTATTGCGACCATAACGCATGATATTTTGGAGTATCTTCAGCCACGTCTGGGCTGCTGTATCGCCGTGGATGCGCATCCCAATCTGCTCACTAGGGAATGTAAATGGTTTGGGTCTACT